>DATHCS010000032.1:0-17909 GCA_035319405.1 Candidatus Dormiibacterota bacterium
CGCGCGGCTTCACCAACCTCTGCCAGCGCATCGGCCACGCGCTGGCGGAGGCGGCTGAGCTGCTGCTCTCCCAGGCGATCTCGCGCGAGGCGCTCGCCGCCGAACGGGACCGCTTCGCCCGTGAGGCGCGCACCGATCCGCTCACCGGGCTGGCGAACCGGGCGCGATGGGACGAGGTGCTGGAGGCGGAGGCCGAGCGGGTCGAGCGCTACGGTCGCCCGTGCTCGGTCGTCAGCGTCGACGTCGATGGCCTGAAGCGCACCAACGACCAGCACGGCCACGCGGCCGGCGACCAGCTCATCCGCGCGGCGGCCCAGGTGCTGGCCCTCGAGGCGCGTGCCACCGATGCCGTGGCCCGCGTCGGTGGAGACGAGTTCCTGGTGCTGTTGCCCGAGGCCGACGAGGCCGGCGCGGGGATCTACCTCGACCGCGTTCGGGCGGCGGCGTCTGCGTGGCGCGATCCAGAGGGACGGCTCTCGCTGCTGCTCTCCCTCGGCGCGGCGACGGCCCGGAGCGGAGCCGAGCTGCGCGCGGCGGTGCACCTCGCCGACGAGCGCATGTACGAGCGGAAGCACGGGGTCGACGAGGTTAAGCCGTGATCGTCGAGGCAGACGGGGCTCCCAACCGGGCGGCGCGGTTGCTCGGGCGGCTGGGCATCTGGTCGGGCCTCGACCTCCTGCCGGCCGGAGAGGCGCTCGACTACGCGCGCCGGGTCGAGGCGCTCGGCTACGACAGCCTGTGGATCAACGAGACCACGGGGCGCGAGCCGTTCGCCCTGCTGGGCGCCCTGGCCGGCGCCACCTCCCGCATCACCCTGGCCGCGGGGATCACCAGCATCTACGCACGCGACGCCAACGCGTCGCACGCCGGGGCTCGCACCGTGTCCGAGTTCAGCGGGGGGCGCTTCGTGGCCGGCCTGGGCGTGTCCCACCCCGAACGGGTCGGGCCGCAGCGGGGCCACGACTACCTGCCGCCCCTTGCGACCATGCGCGCCTACCTCGAGGCCTATCACCGCGCGCCCTACACCGGCCCGGCCAGCGGTGGACCGGATGACGAGCCGCCACTCGTCGTGGCTGCCCTGCGGCGGGGCATGGTTCGCCTCGGCGCCACGATGGCGGACGGCGCCTTCCCCTTCTTCGTGCCCGTGACACACGTGGCGCGGGTACGGGCGTGGCTGGACGAAGTGGCGAACGAGCGGGAAGCCGAGCCCACCGTCGGGACAAGGGTCCGGCCGGCCCTGGTGGTGGCCCTGCCGGTGGTCCTGACCGACGACCCGTCGGCCGGTTTGGAGGCCGCGCGACGCTACTCGACCTGGTACCTCAGCCTGGTCAACTACCGCGGCAACCTGCTCGAGTGCGGCTACAGCGAGGACGAACTGCAGCCGGAACAGGCCGATCGCGTGCTGCGCGAGGTGCTCGCCATCGGCGACGCCGCAGCCATCCGCTCCCGCGTGACAGCCATGTACGAGGCCGGGGCCGATCACGTCGCGCTCATCCCGCTCCGGCCCGACGGGCGAGTGCCCCACCTGCCCACGATCGAGGCGCTGGCCCCGTGAGCGAGGTCGGCGAGCGGCCCTCGGGCGAGGCCGAGGAGGCCGGCGCCCGGCGGTACCGCGTCGCCACCTTCGACTGCTACGGCACGCTGGTGGACTGGGAGGGCGGCGCGGCCTCGTTCCTGTACCAGCTGGCGCTGCGCAGCGGCGACCCGGACCCCGGCCCGGGCCAGGCCCTGCGCGACCGCTGGGAAGCCCTCCAGTTCGAGCTCCTGCAAGGGCCGTATCGACCGTACAAGGCGATCCTGGCGGCGAGCCTCGAGGCCTGGTGCGCCGAGCGCGGCTACCGCTACGACCCCGCGGACGGTGAGGCGCTCGTGGCGGCCATGCGCTCCTGGCAGCCCTTCCCCGACACGCGGCCCGCCCTGCGGCAGGCACGCGCTGCGGGGCTGCGCCTCGTCATCGTCTCCAACACGGACCGCGACATCATGGCCCACACGCTGCGTCAGCTCGAGGTCCCCTTCGACGCCGTCGTGCTGGCCGAGGATTGCCGAGCCTACAAGCCCGCCGACGCCGTCTTCGAGCAGGTCCTGGCGCGCGTCGGCGAGCCCGCACAGCGGGTGCTCCATGTCGCCTTCGGCTTCAAGTACGACATCGCCCCCGCTCAGCGTCAGGGCATGGGGACGGCCTGGGTGAACCGGCACGTCGAGGCCGCGCCGGGTCCGGAGCGGCCCGACTTCACGTGGCGCGACCTGTGGGGCCTCGCGATCCTGGCTGGCGGCCCCGGACCCGAGGCCGGCCTGGGCCCGCCGAGCCGCCGGTAGGTCCGCCTCTCAGTGAGCCTCGGCGGTCACGTGGTACAGCACACCGCCCTGCAGGTCGCAGAGGTACAGCTCGCCCGCGTCGTCCTGGCCGAACGAGGAGACGATGAGGCCCGACTCCATGACGACCTTCGCCGGCGCGTTGCCGGCCACGGCCTGCGCCGCCGAGGCGGCCCAGATCCGACCCGAGCATTCGTCGCTGAACAGGTAGCCGCCAACCAGGCTGGGGAAGGCGCTGCCGCGGTAGACGTAGCCGCCGATGATCGCGCAGCCGAAGGCGTGGCTGTAGACGTACACGGGCGGGGTCAGTCCCGCCGACTGGCATGACCCACCGCCGTAGCACTCGCGTCCCTCGCGGATGCGCCAGCCGAAGTTCAGCCCGCCCGGCTGTCCGGCGGGCACGGCGTCGACCTCCTCCCAGGAGCCCTGGCCGACGTCGCCGATGAGCAGGTCGCCGGTCTGTCGGTCGAAGCTGAAGCGCCAGGGGTTGCGAAGCCCGTAGTCGAAGATCTCGGGGCGTGCGCCGGCGCGCGAGCCGAACGGGTTGGTGGATGGGATGGCGTACGGCAGGGATCCGTCGACGTCCACGCGCAGCAGCTTGCCCCACAGCGTGCCGAGGTTCTGGGCCCGGTTCCGCGGATCGCCGCCGGCCCCGCCGTCCCCAAGGCCGTTGTAGAGGTAGCCGTCGGGGCCGAAGGCGAGCATGCCCCCGTTGTGGTTCGGATAGGGGTCGGCGATGCGGTACAGGATCCGTTCCGATCCGGGGTCGGCGGTCGCCGCGTCGCGGCGATGGAACTCGGCCACCACGGTGTCCCCGTTGCGTGCCGTGTAGTCGACGAAGAAGCGGCCATTGCTGGCGTAGTCGGGGTGAAAGGCCAGCCCCAGCAGGCCCTGCTCGCCGCCGGAGAGGACCTCGGAGCTGATGTCGAGGAACGGCGTCACTGCCAGCTGTCCGTCGGCGCCGAGGATGCGGATCCGCCCGGCCTGCTCGACGATGAAGAGCCGGCCACTGCCATCACCGGCCCCGGTCGCGAAGACCGGTGAGTCGAGGCCCCGCGCCACCGGCACGAGCGCGAGGTTGATGTGGGAGGGGTCGA
The DNA here is from genome assembly GCA_035319405.1 of Candidatus Dormiibacterota bacterium. GTDB lineage: Bacteria > Chloroflexota > Limnocylindria > Limnocylindrales > CSP1-4 > DASPUH01. Next base: position 3,411 of record DATHCS010000032.1, read on the forward strand.
AGGCGCCACCGGTGGCCGCCGTCGGGGAGCCGCCGGCCGTGGGCTCGGGAGGACTCGTGACGGCGCCCGGGGTCGCGGACGCGGAGGCGACCGCCGTCGGGGAGGCAGCGGACGACGCGGTCGGCGAAGTCGAGGGCGTCGCCTGGCCGCTGCAGGCGGCCGCCAGCAGCAACATGCCGGCCGTCGGGGCGAGGAACCGGCGACGGAGGCGGAGGGGGTGGGCGCGCGCCGGGGTCACCGCCGCATCCTAGCCGAGGAATGCCGAACGCCCGGCCGACGGGCCGGGCGTTCGAGGCGTTCGTGGTCAGGCGGGTCTGCCCGCCGAGCGGTCAGGCGCGACGTGCCGCGAAACAGTCGTTGCAGTAGACGGGCTTGCCGCTCGTGGGGCGGAAGGGGACCTGGGCCTCCTTGCCGCAGCTCGAGCAGACCACGTCGAACATCTCGCGCGGGCCCCGGCTGCCGCCGTAGCCCCCGCCGCCACCGTAGCTGCCTCGGTTGCCGTAGCTGCCGCCGTTGCCGTAGCCGCCGGACGCGCTGTAGCTGCCGCTGTCGCCACGCTGGGACTTGCGGATCGCCCGACAGGAGCCGCAGCGACGCGGCTCGCTGAACTGGCGCGCCGCATAGAACTGCTGCTCACTGGCCGTGAACAGGAACTCCTGCCCACAGTCCGCGCAGACCAGGGTCTTGTCCGTATACAAGGAACACTCCTTCTCGTGCCGGCGTCCGCGACTCGTTTCCCGCGGAAACCGTGAGAGGGAGTGTCGTGTTTGCCGAGCGTTGTGCAGTCCGCCGCTGCGGACGTTCGGCGGCCATCGTACTGCATGGGCGCAAGCCCCCGTATGGGGACCCCGATACGCGCGCCGCGTGCTCGTTGGCGAGCAAGGTTGTCAGGTCGCGGGACGCACCAGCTGCTGGCCCAGCGACCAAAGCGTAAGGACCGTCAGGCCGACCATCAGGCAGGCCAGCGGCAGCTCACGGCGGCGCAAGCGGCGCAGGGCGGTCGCCTCGCCGAGCGTCTCCACCTCGGCGGCCGCCTCGAGGGCCGCCGCCCCGTGGCCGGAGAGCGCCCCGACGACGTGGCCACCGACCACCGCCGCGAACATGCCCGCCCAGGCGGCCGGCGGGGGTAGCCATGCGCCGCTGGGCTCCCAGCCGGCGAGTCCGAGCCAGTGCCAGCCCTGCCCGAACGGGTCGTCGAGCACGAGGACGATGCGCTGTCCGTCGATCAGCAGCAGCGTCAGGTAGTGGGCGATGATGTAGCCCGTCGCGATCGGCACCAGCCCAGCGCCGACCGCGGCGGGGCCACTGACGTGAGCCACGAGCAACGCAAGCCCGATCACGACGCCGGCAAAGACCGCCAGCTGCACGGTTGCGCTGGCCACGGTGTGCTGGCCCAAGAGGTTGAACCAGACGTCGGTCTGGGAGAGGCCGTCGAAGATCACGCCGGCCACGGCGAGGGCCACCAGCGACAGCTCCGCGGCTTGCCAGTCGCGGCGGAAGAGCCCGCTCGTGAAGCGACGGCGGCGCAGGCGACCCGCCTCCGGTGGTCCGTCGAGGACGAGCGGCGCGAGCCGCCCGATGAGTTCGAACCAGACGCTGAACGTCTCGCCCTGCGCGCGCCAGGCCGTGCGGCCGTAGACCAGCATCGCCCCCAGCGTCACCGCGGTGTAGCCGAGGAGCGCCAGCCCGAGCACCCGACCGCCGCCGCCGCCGGTCACGGCCAGCTCGAGCCAGATGAAGAAGGCCAGGCCTGCCACGGCCGGCCATCGCCCCAGGCGCCTGGGGTAGGTCGCCGCTGCTGGCCCGTCGACGCCAAATGCCCGCCCAACGCGGCCGGCGATCCGGGCCAGCGTCGAGAACGGATCGAGCCAGCTCCAGGCGGGCCCGACCAGCGCCGAGACCAGGGCGAGCCCGACCCAGCCGTACACCCACAGGAAGAGGGAGCCCGGGTCGGCGTCGGTCGGCACGGCCACGACCAGCGAGACGACCAGCGCCCACGCCCAGCCGAGGAGGCCGGCGCCCGCGAGCCCCAGCCGGACCCAGCGCGGCACGACGAACGGCGGTCCCGGCGCCGGTATCGGCCGGGGAAGCTCCCGACGCCCCAGGACGAGACCGAAGGAGAGGGCAACGGCGATCGCCGCTCCGGCCAGGTAGACGGCCAGTGGCAGGGGCGACTCGAACCGGCCGTTGAGCTGGTGGGCCAGCGCGGTCCCCGGCAGCCCGACGAGCGCCGCCACGGCCACGGCCAGGGGGGTCACCACGCCCCGCAGGGAGATCAGGCGCCGCATCAGGCCGAGCCCTCGGCCGTGAGTGGCGGCGCCGGCCGGAACGATGGATCCAGCAGCGTGATGGCTCCGGCCGCCAGCAGCGCCACCAGGCCGCACGTGAGGGCCACCTCGAAGCCGACCGTTTCGATGAGCGGCGCGAAACCGATGCTCCCTGCGGCGATGCCCAGCGAGAAGGCGACCGAAAAGAGCGCGAAGGCGCTCCCCCGATCGGCATCGCTCGAGCGATTCGAGAGCTCGAGCAGGATCGGCGGCAGGATCAGCGCGCCGCCGGCGCCGGTGCCCAGCCCCGCGACGACGAGCGCCGGCGTCGACGGAACGGGCAGCAGGATCGCCAGCGCCACGGCCGTCACGCCGACGCCCGCGAGGACGAGCCCGCGCGAACCGAGGCGACCGGCCAGGTAGCCGGACGGCACGCGCAGGATGAGCAGCGCCACGGCGTCCGCAGCGAAGAAGAGCCCCACGTCCGCGCCAGCTTCCTCGGCACGCTGCGGCAGGTATCCCGTGACCACGCCCCAGTGCGCGACGTACAGCATGGAGATGAGCAGCGGCGCAAGCCAGGCAGCTCGCCAGGCCGGCCGGAACGTGCGTGGCCGATCGGCGGCGGTGGCCGCCCGGGAGGCGCGATCGGCGTGCGCGGCGGGCCAGGTCAGCCATGCAGCGCCCGCCACGCAGACCAGGGTTGCCACCGCCACCGCCTGGAGCGAGCTGGCGTCGAGGATGGCCAGCGACACCGGCGGGGCGATCGCCAGCGAGATGTTGGCGGCCACGCCGACCACCGCCAGGGCCGTGCCGACGCGGGCTGCCGGCACCAGGCCGGGCACCAGGCTCAGCGCCGACGGCTGGCAGCTCGCCAGGCCGATGCCCTGCAGCACCCGCACCAGCACCAGCCCGGCAAGGGCGCCGGCCGGCGAGACGATGCCGGTCGCGAGCAGCGCCGCGGCGAGCAGGAAGCAAGCGGTCCCGACGAGGAAGATGGCCCGCCCGCCGAGATGGTCGATCAGCCCGCCCGCCGCGAGGCCGGCCGGGATCATGGTCAGGGCGGCGATGCCCATGATGGCCCCGATCTCGGCGTCGTCACGCCCCGCCGCCAGGAGCGCCAGCGGCAGCGAAGCAATGAAGGCGTGGAAACCGACCTGGGCCAGGAAGAGGGACGAGGCCAGCCGGAACACGGGGCGGCCGTGCCGCCCTCAGTGCGTGGCGGGGTAGGGAGCCTCGGCGGCGACGCCCAGCTCGTCGCGCGCGGCGGTGGCGACCGTTGCGTCGAGCTCGCCGCAACGCGCCAGGTCGGCCAGCACCGCCTGCGCGATGTGTTCGGCGTCCACCTCGAAGAAGCGGCGCAGCGCCTCGCGCGTGTCGCTTCGCCCCCAGCCATCGGTGCCCAGGCTCGTCCAGCGGCCGCCCGGGATCCAGCGCGCGACCTGGTCGGGCACGGCGCGCATGAAGTCGGTCACCGCCACGATCGGGCCGTGCAACGCCGGCTCCATGAGCTGCTCGGTCACGTACGGCACGCGCGGTTCCTCGTCCGGGTGGAGCCGGTTCCAGCGCTCGGTCTCGAGCGCCTCCGCGCGCAACTGGCCGTACGAGGTCGCGCTCCACACCTGGGCCGCCACGCCGAAGCGCTCGGCCAGCAGGGCCTGCGCGCGGATGGCCTGCGGCATGAGCGAGCCACTGCCCAGGATGGTGGCACGCGGAGCCCGCCGTCCACCCTTGACGGACGGCGTGGCAGCGAACCGGTAGAGGCCGCGCACGATGCCTTCGTCGACGCCCTCCGCCTTGGCCGGCATGGCGTAGTTCTCGTTGTAGAGGGTGAGGTAGTAGACGACGTCCTCGCCGCCCTCGAGCATGCGCCGCAGGCCGTCACGGATGATGACCGCCGTCTCGTACGCGAAGGCCGGGTCATAGGCCCGCATGGACGGGATGGTCGAGGCCAGCAGCAGGGACTGGCCGTCCTCGTGCTGCAGGCCCTCGCCATTGAGCGTCGTCCGCCCGGCGGTGGCGCCCAGCAGGAAGCCGCGGCCCCGCGCGTCGCCGGCGGCCCAGAACTGATCGCCGGTGCGCTGGAAGCCGAACATCGAGTAGAAGATGTAAAAGGGCACCGTCGGCTCGCCGTGTGCGGCGTAGCTCGTGGCCGCCGCCTGGAAGCTGGCCGCCGAGCCCGCCTCGGTGATGCCCTCCTCCAGCACCTGTCCGTCCTTCGCCTCGCGGTAGGAGAGCACGAGGTTCGAGTCGACGGGCTCGTAGAGCTGCCCCCGTGCGGCGTAGATCCCGACCTCTTTGAAGAGCGGGTCCATGCCGAAGGTGCGCGCCTCGTCGGGCACGATGGGCACGATGCGCCGCCCCAGGCCCGGGTCGCGCAGCAGGTTCCGCAGCAGCTTGGAGAAGGCCATCGTGGTCGAGACCTCCTGGCTGCCCGAGCCGCCCATGAACTCGGCGTAGGCCGACTCGCGCGGCAGTTCCAGGGCCTTGGTCACGACCACGCGACGGGGCAGCGAGCCGCCGAGCGCCGCGCGGCGCTCCTTGAGGTACTCGATCTCAGGCGCCTTCGGCCCGGGATGGTAGTAGGGCGCGTCCTTGAGCTTGGCGTCGGGGATCGGCAGCTCGAGGCGGTCGCGGAAGATGCGCAGCTCGGCCTCCGAGAGCTTCTTCGCCTGGTGCGTGATGTTGCGCGCCTCCACGCCCGGGCCGAGCGTCCAGCCCTTGACCGTCTTGGCCAGGATGGCCGTCGGCGCGGTGGTCATCAGGCGCGCGGCGAAGTAGGCCGCGTAGACCTTGTTGATGTCGTGGCCGCCGCGCCGCAGCCGCTGCAGCTCATCGTCGCTGAGGTCGGCCACCAGTGCCCGCAGCCGCTCATCCGGGCCAAAGAAGTGCTCCCGGATGTAGGCCCCCGACTCGACCGAGAACTTCTGGAACTCGCCGTCGAGCGTCTCGTTCATCTTGTGCACCAGCACGCCGTCCTCGTCGCGCGCCAGCAAGGGGTCCCATTCGCGGCCCCAGATGACCTTGATGACGTTCCAGCCGGCGCCGCGGAAGAGCCCCTCGAGCTCCTGGATGATCTTGCCGTTGCCCCGTACGGGGCCGTCGAGGCGCTGCAGGTTGCAGTTGACCACGAAGGTCAGGTTGTCGAGTCCCTCGCGGCCGGCCATGGAGAGTCCCGCGAGCGCCTCGGGCTCGTCCATCTCGCCGTCGCCCAGGAATGCCCAGGTGTGGTTCTCGCTGGTGTCCTTGATGCCCCGTGCGGCAAGGTAACGATCGAAGCGGGCCTGGTAGATCGCGCTCAGTGGCCCGAGGCCCATGGAGACGGTCGGGAACTCCCAGAAGTCCGGCATCAGCCGGGGGTGGGGATAGGAGCTCAGCCCTTCGCCGGGCACGACCTCGCGCCGGAAGTGGTCGAGCTGCGCCTCGCTGAGTCGACCCTCGAGGAAGGCGCGCGCGTAGATGCCCGGCGCGGCGTGGCCCTGGTAGAAGACGTGGTCGCCCAGGCCCGCCGCGTCCTTGCCCCGGAAGAAGTGGTTGAAGCCCACCTCGTACAGCGTGGCGGCAGAGGCGTAGGTGGCGAGGTGGCCGCCGATGCCGGGGCTGAGGTTGTTGGCCCGCAGGACCATCGCGACGGCGTTCCAGCGGACCATGCGCCGGATACGGTGCTCGATCCGCTCGTCGCCGGGGAAGGGCGGCTCCTGCTCGGGGCTGATCGTGTTGACGTAGCGCGTCTGCGTCAGGGGCGGCAGGCCGAGGCGGAGCTGGCGTGCCCGCTTGAGCAACTTGTAGAGGATGAACTGGGCACGGTCCTCGCCGGCCGTCTCGACGATCGAATCCAGCGAGGCGGTCCAGTCCGAGGTCTCGGCGGGGTCGCGGTCCGGCAACTGCCGCTTGAAGTCGCCGTACTGGTCGAACATGCCCGCCAATCCTAGGGCCTCGGGACGTATCCTGCGTTCATGCGGGCGCTGGGCATCGACATCGGGGGCACCGGCATCAAAGGCGCCGTCGTCGAGCTCGAGAGCGGGGCCCTGGTCTCGGAGCGCGTGCGCGAGCGCACGCCGCTATCCGCCACGCCCGAGGCGGCCGCCGACGTGGTGGTCCGGGTCTGCGAGCGGCTGGTCGAGGGCGGCTGGCTCACGCCGGACCTGCCGGCAGGGGCCGGTGTGCCCGTCGTGGTCAAGGGCGGCGTCTCGATGACCGCCGCGAACGTCGACGCCAGCTGGATCGGGGCTCCCATCGAGGCGCTCCTGCGCGAGCGGCTGGGGAGGGCGGTGGTGGCCCTCAACGACGCCGACGCTGCCGGGCTGGCCGAGGTGGCCTTCGGGGCAGGCAAGGGCCACGCCGGCGTGATCCTGCTGCTCACGATCGGGACCGGCATCGGCTCGGCACTCATCGTCGACGGGCGCCTGGTGCCCAACACGGAGCTCGGGCACCTGCTGCTCCATGGCCGCGGGGCCGAGACGCTCGTGAGCGGGGCGGCCCGCGAACGGCGGCATCGCGGCTGGAAGCGCTGGGCCCGGGAATTCAACGAGTACCTCGCCCTCGTCGAGTCGTACCTGTGGCCCGACCTGCTGATCCTGGGCGGCGGCGTGAGCAAGGAGATCGGGCGCTACGAGCGGTACCTGCGGGCGCGCGCCCCGATCGTGCCCGCCGCGATGCTCAACACCTCGGGCATCGTGGGGGCCGCAATGGCCGCCGTCGCCGTCCCGGCGGCGGAGGCACGCGGGGTCTCCGAATCGATGGCCGAGGAGGAAGCCGCCATCGCGATCGCCGGAGCCAGCGGCCCATGACCGAGCCCGTGCGCCTGCCCCGACCCGATGACGCTCACGCCGCGGACGGCCCGCGGGGCCTCGATGGGCTGGCCCGCGAGCGCTGCCAGGTCTGCCGCCCGGGCACGCCGCCGCTGAGTCACTTCGAGGTCGAGGAGTTGGCCGACGCGATCGCCCCGGCCTGGCGCGTGAGCGACGAGATGCTGCAGCGGGAGTTCGCCTTCCGCGACTTCAACGGCGCCTTCGGCCTGGCCACACGCATCGCGCTGCTCGCCGAGGCGGAGGGCCATCACCCGGACCTGGAGATCGGCTGGGGCCGCCTGGTGGTCCAGCTGACCACGCACGCCGTCGGCGGCCTCTCGCGCAACGACTTCATCCTCGCGGCGAAGATCGACCGGCTCGCCAACCCGGCCTGAACGCTTCGCCGGACGGGACGTGCGGCGCGAGCGGCCGACGGTCCCGATCGGGCTCCTTCAGGCGCCGGCGGGCCCCGTGGCGCCTTCGCCAAGGGCGGCCAGCCGGGATGCACGCTCCGCTCGGCCGAACCAGAACCAGTACAGCATGGTGGCGGTGGTGTACAGGGTGAGGATCGTCACGAAGTTGATGGTGTAGCCGAGGCTGAAGCCGAGGCTGGCCTGCAGCAGGCTGTACCACGGCCCTGCGATGGCCCAGCCGACCGACCAGAGGAAGCTCATCAGCGACGCCAGTAACGCGCGCTCGGTGGCGCGTACCTGGTCCATGGCGAAGGCGTTGAGGATCGGGTTGGCCGCGTTCATCAGCGAGTTCCGCACGGCCATGGCGATGACCACCGTCCACAGCACGGGTGAGAATCCCAGCACGGCCAGGAAGGGCAGGCTGGCGCCCTGCACGAGCACCACCGAGCCCATGCGCCCGAAGCGTCGGGCGATCGCCGGCTGCAGCAGGATCGCCACCATGGTCCCCAGCCCCGTCACCGCGAAGAGCGCGTTGATCGCGCTCAGGTCGAGCCCGAACTTGCCCTGCACGAAGAGGTTCAGGAACGGGATCACCTGCCCCGCACCGAGGGCGGTCAGGAAGCCGGGCAGGAGGAGGCGCACGAACAGGCCCGGATCCTCGATGCGGCGCCTGCGGGGGACCGCACCCAGGCCCTGGCGGCGTTCCGCCGACGGTTCCCGCACCGCGATCGTCGCCGCCCCCGATCGAGTCCGTGCCGGCCGATCGTCGCTGATCCGCGCCAGGAGCGCCAGCGCGACCAGCACCAGCAGGAACATGAGCACGAGGATCGCCCGGTAGGCGACCGGGCCGTCGGGCGAATAGCCGCCCACCTGGGCCACCCAACCGGCGACCAGGCCGCCGAGCACCGCGGCGGCGACGTTGGTGAAGCTGCCGATGGCGAACTGCAGCGAGAACAGCTCGTTGCGCTGCTCCGGGGTGCTGTGCTCGGTCATGAACGGCACCGAGGAGATGCTGATGGCCTGCCCGCCCACGCCGAAGAGCATCGCCAGGCCGCCCAGCACGAGCGGCTCGACGGCGAACACGGAACCGAGGCAGGCGAAGGCGACCAGCACGGTGCCGCCGATCAGCATCAGGCGGCGTCCGAACCGGTCGGCCAGCAGCCCGGCCGGGATGGCCGCCAGGGCGCCGGCGACCGACGAGGCGGTGACGATCAGGCCGATCTGCGCTGGGACGAGCCCGATCGAGGCGAGGAACAGGTTGAAGTCGATCCAGAAGAGCGACAGCGCGGCGCCGTAGACGAGCGAGACGACCAGGAAGCGGCGGGCGTCGGGTCCGAAGCCCCGGAAGCGCCGCACGTACCGAGCCAGCGCGTTCATGCCACCCACGTCCGCCCCGTGGTCGCACGCACGATCTGCGCCAGCGCCGACGGCGCCAGGGCGATCAGCGCCACGAGGGCCCACTCCGTCGCGTCGAGCGGCACGGCGCGGAAGGCCTCGGCGAAGTACGGCAGGTACGGCAGCGCGGCCTGGATGACCATCACCGCCGTCACGCTCGCCAGCAGGAACGTGTTGCGGGGCAGGCGCCAGACCGGAAGGATGAGGCTGCGGTTGGAGTAGGCCCGTACCACCTGCGCCACCACGAGGGTGGTGAAGGCGAGCCATTGCGCGTGCGCTGGGCTCGTGCCGAAGCCCTCGATGAGCAGCAGGGCCATCAACGCGCTGAAGCCGCCAGCGGCGACGATCCGCACCAGCAGGTCGTTGGTCAGGATCGGCCGGCCTCGGGGGCGCGGGGGCAGGTCCATGGCCCCTGGGGCCTCGCGCTCGCGCTCGAAGGCGACCGAGGTCGAGAGGTCGATGAACAGTTCGAGCCACAGGATCTGGATGGGCAGCAGCGGCAAGGCGTAGCCGGCGAGCGTGGCGATGAAGAGGAAGCCGAGCAGGGCCACGTGCGTCGAGACCAGGAAGACGAGGCCGCTGCGGACGTTGGCGATGATGCGTCGCCCTTCTCGCAGCGCATAGGTCAGCGTGGCGAAGGAGTCGTCGCCGAGGACAAGGTCGGACGCCTCCTTGGCGACCTCCGTGCCCGAGCCCATGGCCACCGCCACGTCCGCTGCGTGCAGGGCGGGCGCGTCGTTGACGCCGTCGCCGGTGACGGCCACGGTGCGGCCCCGTTCCCGTGCCAGGCGCACGAGGCGGAGCTTCTGCTCCGGCACGGCGCGCGCGACCACCTGCAGATCGGCCAGCTCGGCGCCGAGCTGCGCGTCGTCCCAGGCATCCAGCTGCGCGCCCGTGACCACCGCTGCGCCCGACAGGCCCGCCTCCACGGCGATGGCACGCGCCGTGCGAGGGTGGTCGCCCGTCACCACCAACAGCTGGATGCCCGCCCGGCGCGCCAGTGCGACGGCATCGGCGATGTGCGGCCGCAGGGGATCGGCGAAGTCGAGCACCGCCTCGGGACGCCAGGGCCCGCTGTCGATGCGTTCAGCGAGGAGGATCAGGCGCCCGCCCTCACCCGCGCCTGCGTCGACCAGCTCGTGCCACGCTCCGAGCTCGTCCGGGGGCAGCCCATCAGCCAAACCCAGGATCGACTCGGGGGCCCCGATGGCCCGCTCGACGATGCGCTCCCCGCGGCGGGCCACGCTCCAGGAGTAGGGTCGCTCGTCCGTTGGACCCTGGGCCTCCACGAGCGCCTCGTCCCCAGGCAAGCCCTCGAGGCCCAGCTCGTCCAGCGCCGCCAGGATGCCCCGCGTGAACGAACCGGGTCGTACACCGTCGGCGAGGCGCCACGCATCCTCCTCCGCGCGGAGCGCGTCGAGCAGCACCCGCTGTCGCGCCGTCGTCGTCTCGAACGGCCCGGCCGTCCCCCGGACGTCTCGCACCGCCAGGCGGTTGGCGGTCAGGGTACCGGTCTTGTCGGTCAGGATCAGGTCCACCGCACCGAGCATCTCCTCGGCATTCAGCCGCCGCACCAGCACGTTCCGCCGCAGCAGGCGGTAGGCACCCAGGCCGAGGATCACGGCCAGCAGGATCGGCGGCTCCTCGGGGATGGCGGCGATGGCGGCGGAGACGCCGGCCAGGATGTTCTCCGCGGGGGGGTTGCCGCGGGCGAAGCCGAGGCCGGTCGTGACGATGATCAGGCCGATGGCCACCACGAGCAGGATGCGCACCAGCCGGTCGAGCTCGAGCTGGAGCGGCGACCGGCGCCGCTCGCGCCGTGCCAGTCCGGTGGCGATCGCCCCGAACGCGGTGCGCTGGCCGGTCGCCACCACGATGCCTTCCGCCCGTCCGGCGACGACGCTCGTGCCCGCATGGGCCATTGCCCGCACCTCGGCCAGCGTGATGCCTGGGGCATCGGGCCGCACCAGCCCTGGCTCGGGCAACGACTCGCCCGTAAGGGTGCTGCGGTCGAGCTGCAGCCCATCGGTGCGCCAGAGGCGCAGGTCCGCCGGGACCACGTCGCCGGTGCGCAGCAGGACCAGGTCGCCCGGCACGAGCAGCGGCGCCGGCAGGTCATCGACGACCCCATCGCGACGCACCCGTGCCAGGGGCGCGCTGGCCGCGCGCAGCGCCTCGAGCGCCTGCTGGCCACGGTATTCCGTGACCACGTCGGCGCCGACGATCGGCAGCAGGCCCACCAGCACCAGCAGCCCGTCGCGCACCTCCCCGAGGGCGATGGCCAGAACGGCCGCGATGAGGAGCAGGACCACGAAGGGCTGCGTGGCCGCGCCGAACAACAGGAGCAGGACGGACTCGCGCTGGCCCGCCTCGAGCTCGTTGCGACCGACCGCTTCCAGGCGGGCCGCGGCATCGCCCGCCTCGAGCCCCAGCGCCGGCTCGAGCGACAGCAGCCGGGCGACCTCGTCGGCCGGTCGGGTCTGCGGATCGGCCAGGGCGAGGCCGTCGGGCGGGGCAGCCGTCATCGCCGCCATGGTGGGTCATCGGAGGGGCGCTCGGCAGGGCCGGCTGCCCCGTCGGACGGGGGCCGCTCGGATGGTACGGTTCGGCCATGCAGCTGCACCTGCTCGACGCCACCTACGAGCTCTTCCGGGCCCACTTCGGGCGGCCACCGGCCGAGGATTCCCAGGGTCGCCCGGTGGGGGCTACGGTCGGGCTGGTGGAGAGCGTGCTGGGGCTGCTGCGCGAACCGGGCGTGACCCATCTCGGCTGCGCCACCGACCACGTGATCCGTTCCTGGCGCAACGCGCGCTATGCCGGCTACAAGACCGAGGCGGGCATGCCGCCCGAGCTGCTGGCCCAGTTCGAGCTGGCCGAGCGGGCCCTGCGCGCCTGCGGCCTGGTGGTCTGGGCGATGGTCGAATTCGAGGCTGACGACGCGATCGGCGCGGCTGCCGCGCGCTGGGCGGACGATGCGGCCCTCGAGCGGGTCGTGGTCCTCACCCCCGACAAGGACATGACCCAGTGCGTGCGCGAGGACGGCCGGGTGGTCTGCTTCGACCGCCGCAAGCGCGAGTTCATCGATGCCGACGCCGTGCGCGCCAAGTTCGGGGTGAGCCCGGCCAGCATCCCCGACTACCTCGCGCTCGTGGGCGACAGCGCGGACGGCTATCCCGGCCTCCAGGGCTGGGGCGCCAAGTCCGCGGCGGCCGTGCTCGCGCGCTACGAGCACCTCGAGGCCATCCCCGAGCGCGCCTCCCAGTGGGACGTCGGGGTGCGCGGCGCGCAGGGGCTCGCACAGGTGCTGCGCGAGGGTCGGGATGACGCGTACCTCTACCGCGAGCTGGCCACGCTGCGCCTCGATGCGCCCGTGCCCGAAACACTGGATCAGCTGCGCTGGCGGGGCGTGCCCCGGCCGGCCTTTACGGCGCTCGTCGAGGAGCTCGGCGCACGGCACCTCTTCGGCCGAGTTCCGCGCTGGTCACACGGGGCCTAAGTTCAGGGACAGGGCGGCGCCGACGGGCCGATCGGCGGCGCGCTTGCCGGCCCGACCAAGCCGCCCGAGGCCTCTGTCTCAGCCACCGTCTGTCGCAGCACCCCGCCTGACCAGCCCGCCGACATCGCCCGCGAGGCGAGGCGGCCTCAGCCCGGATCGCCCCCGAGCAACCCGCCGGCATCCCCTGTCGGCAGGCGCGCCAGGAGCACGCCGGGATCGGCGGCGAGGCGGATCGTCGAGGCGTCAACGTTGCCGACCGGCGTGCCGTCCAGCTCGACGGGAGGGGGTCCGTCGCCCCACACGATCTCGAATTCGCGGGCGCGGAACCACAGCGCGCCTTCGGCCGGCGGCACGCGGGTCATCGCCACCGAGAGGCCCAGGCGCACCAGGCGCGTGGGGTGCATGGCCGGCAGCACGCACAGGTCGAGCACGCCATCGTCCAGCTGCGCCTCGGGATTGGGCAGCACCAGGTTGGCGTAGAGCCGGGTGTTGCCGGCAATGAGCTGCCAGGCTGGACCCGACCACTGCTCTGCGCCGTCGGCGCGCACGGTCACCTCCGCCGCTCGCCAGCGGGGCGCGACGGCCGCGGCCGCCAGCGCGATGGCGCCCGGCCCGATACGGCGCTTGAGATCGGAGCGGGTGGCGGACAGGATCGCCCCGTCGAGACCCAGCCCGGCCGCGATCAGGAAGCGCGCCCAACGCCCGTCGGGCAGGCTCAAACGGCCCAGGTCGATGGCCCGATCGACGCCCGTCAGGAGCACCTCGGCGGCGCCCTCGGGATCGCTGGGAATGCCCAGCTCGCGAGCGAAGACGTTGGTCGTCCCGCCGGGCAGGATGCCCACGGCGATCCCCGTGCCGGCCGCGGCCGAGGCCACGTCGCGCAGGGTGCCGTCCCCCCCCGCGGACACGATCAGGCGTGCCCCCGCCCCGATGGCCTGATCGACCAGCGCATTCACCGAGCCCCCCGGCAGGCGCTCCAGGACGAGCACCTCCCAGCCTGCGGTCTCGAGGATAGGGCGCACCCGCTGGAGGGGATAGCCGCCGCGGAACGAGCGTGGGTTGTCGATGATCGCCAGCCGTTCGCTCATGCCGCCGCCTCGGCCGGCAACGTCTCGCCCGCCAGGAGGCGCAGCAGCGCCGCGTGGTGGGGGGCCGCCGCGGCCAGGACGGCCACGGTGCGGCTGGGCCGTGCCACGTCCAGCCAGGCGCCGCCCGCCAGGTCCGTGACCGTGGCCCCGGCCTCGGCGGCGATGAGGCCGGCCGCGCCCACGTCCCAGTTGGAGAGGCCGCGCGCCTGGATGAAACCGTCGAACCGTCCGTTGGCCACGTAGGCCAGCGCCAGCGCCGAGCTGCCCAGCACGCGGTTGACGCGGGTGGCCCGCAGGATGGCTCGCTCGCGCCGTCGCCAGCCGCGGAAGGGCAGCGCGAGCGTGATCAGGCAGTCGGCCAGCTGGTCCTTGACGGGCACCTGGATGCGCGCGCCGTCGAGCCGCGCGCCGCCACCGGCGACCGCCTCGTACAGCTCGTCGCGCGCCGGGTCGTACACGACACCAAGCGCCGCCTGGCCGTCGATCGCCAGGCCGATGCTGACGCAGAAGAAGGGCAGCCCGTTGGCGTAGTTGATGGTGCCGTCGAGGGGGTCGACCAACCAGGCCCGGCCCGACCCGGCCGTCGGGTCGGGGCCCCGCCCGCCTCGGCCACGATGCCCGCCCGACTCCTCCGCCAGGATCGCGTCGTCGGGGAAGGCCTGCCGGATCGCGTCGAGGATGAGTGCCTCGGAGGCGTGGTCCGCCTCGGTCACCACGTCGCGCGGGCCCTTGTGATGCACCCGCATGCGACGCCCGAAGCGCGCCAGCTGGATCGCCCCGGCGCCGCGCGCGGCGGCCGTCGCGAGCGCCAGCTCGGGCGCCAGGTCGGAGGGAGATCGGCGCGGCACGGCTCGATCGTAGCAGGGGTGCCGGGAGCGCCGAACGAGGGCGCGCTTGCCTCTCTCGGACGGTCGGCCCCAAGATGCCGCCCATGTCGCAGAAGACCTGGACGCTCGCCGCCGCCGTGCTCGGCTCGGGCATCGTCTTCCTCGACTCCACGATCGTGAACGTGGCACTGCCCAAGATCGGCCAGGAGCTGCCGCGCGTGGTGGT
>DATHCS010000033.1:0-4869 GCA_035319405.1 Candidatus Dormiibacterota bacterium
CCGAGTCCGAGCTGGACCTGGTCGTCTCGGGCACGCGCGACGCGATCATGATGGTGGAGGCGGGCGCGAAGCTCCTGCCTGAGGAGATCATGGCCGAGGCGATCCTGTTCGCCCATCGCGCCCTCGCCCCGATCATCGATCTCCAGGAGCAGCTCCAGAAGGAAGCCGGCAAGGCCAAGCGCTTGCCCTACCTCGAGCCCGGCACCGAGTCGGTGCTGCAGTTCCTCGACGACCTCGAGGCCAAGCGCCCGCTCGTCGTCTTCGACGTCGAGACCACCAGCCGCGATCCCAGGCTCGGGGCGCTGGTCGAGATCGCCGCGGTCAAGGTTCTCGATGGCCGCATCGCCGACCGCTGGTCGACCCTCGTCGATCCCGGCCAGCCGATCATCGGCCATCAGCTGCATGGCCTGACCGACGCGGATGTCAAGGGTTCGCCGGCGCCGGCCGAGGCCGCCCGCCAGTTGCTCGCCTGGGCTGGCGACGCGACGCTCGTCGGCCACAACGTGGGCTTCGACATCGGCTTCGTGGAGGCCGCCCTCGGCGACGGCACGCGCATCGCGGCCGGTCGCTACCTGGACACCCTGACCATCGCCCGCGATGCGTGGCCCGACCAGGACGTCTTTAAGCTCGGCGAGCTGGCCGGCTTCTATGGGCTTGAGCCCAAGCCGAACCACCGCGCCCTGCCCGATGCCGAGGCCACCGCCGAGCTGGTGCTGCTCCTCGGACGCGATCTGCCCGGGCGTGTGAAGGCCTTCAAGGCCGCCGTCACGGACCTCATCTTCGCTCGTGCCAAGGGCGGCAGCGCGGCCGACGCCGACGCGGCCCTCGAGGCCGCCCGGCGCGCGTCGCGCCTCTCCAAGAGCCTCACCAGCCTGCTCCACAAGAAGGTCGTGCGCCAGCTCGTGCTGGAGCAGGGCGTGCGTATGGATGGGCGCGAGCTGGACACGATCCGGCCGATCACGGTCGAGGTCGGCCTGCTGCCGCGCGCCCACGGTTCCGCGCTCTTCACGCGCGGCGAGACCCAGGCGCTCACGGTGGCCACGCTGGGCCCGTCCTCCGACGTGCAGCGCATCGACACCATCAGCCCGGAGGAGTCGAAGCGCTACCTGCATCACTACAACATGCCGCCCTACAGCACCGGCGAGAACAAGCCGATGCGCGGTCCCGGCCGGCGCGAGATCGGCCACGGTGCGCTCGCCGAGCGTGCCCTGCTGCCGGTCCTCCCGAGCGAGGAGGACTTCCCGTACGTGATCCGCCTCGTGAGCGAGTGCGTGACCTCCAACGGGTCCACCTCGATGGCTTCCACCTGCGGCTCGACGCTCGCGCTGATGGATGCCGGGGTGCCCATCACGGCTCCCGTCGCGGGGGCGGCGATGGGCCTCGTGAGCGAGCCTGACGGCCGCTTCGCCGTGCTCACCGACATCCTCGGCAAGGAGGATGCCTTCGGGGACATGGACTTCAAGGTCACCGGCACGCGCGACGGCATCACCGCGCTGCAGATGGACATCAAGGTCAAGGGCATCAACGAGGCGATCATCCGCACAGGGCTCGAGAAGGCTCACGCCGCGCGGCTGTTCATCCTCGACAAGATGCTGGAGGTCATCCCCGAGGCGCGCGAGGAGGTCAGCTCCTTCGCCCCGCGCATCACCACCATCAAGATCAACCCCGAGAAGATCCGCGACATCATCGGCAAGGGCGGCTCCATGATCCGCAAGATCCAGGAGGAGACCGGCACCGAGATCAACGTGGAGGACGACGGCTCCGTCGAGATCGCGGCGGTCAACCAGGACAACGCGCGCAAGGCGATCCAGTGGATCGAGTCGCTGACCCGGGACGTCGAGGTCGGCGCGCTCTACCTGGGCAAGGTGACGCGCATCATGAACTTCGGCGCCTTCGTCGAGATTCTGCCGGGCAAGGAAGGCCTGGTGCGGATCGGCGAGCTGGCGGACTACCACGTACCGAGCGTGGAGGACGTCGTGGCCGTGGGCGACGAGGTCATGGTCGTGGTCACCGAGATCGACCGCCAGGGCCGCGTCAACCTCTCGCGCAAGGCCGCCATGCAGCGGCACCTGGCCCGCGAAGCGACCGTTTCCTGAGGCCGCTTCGGCCGCCAACCCGCTCCGTCGGCCGCCGGGACACCGGCGGCCGCGGTGTATCATCGCCGGCGTGCCCCGCCGGAGAACCGCCTGAGCGAGACCATGCCCGAACGCCGCTCCCGACCGCTCACGGTCGCCGTCGTCGGCGCGACCGGCGCCGTCGGCCGGACGATGCTCCAGGTGCTCATCGAGCGCGAATTCCCCTTCGCTGAGCTGCGCGCCCTGGCCAGCCCCCGCTCGGCCGGGAGCACGCTGGAGCTGGACGGCCAGCGGCTCGCGGTGGCCGAGGCCAGGCCGGCCGCGTTCGAAGGCGTCGACGTGGCCCTCTTTTCGGCCGGCGGCGCCGTCTCGGGGGAGCTTGCCCCGCGCGCCGTCGAGCGCGGCGCAGTGGTCATCGACAACTCCTCGCGATGGCGCATGGAGCCGGGCGTGCCGCTCGTCGTGCCGGAGGTCAACGCCGATGACGCGGCCGATCACGAGGGCCTCATCGCCAACCCCAACTGCTCGACGATGCAGCTCGTGCCGTTGCTGGCGGCACTGCGCGACGCGGTCGGCCTCGAGCGCGTGATCGTGGACACCTACCAGGCCGTCAGCGGGACGGGCCACAAGGCCGTGGCGGAGCTGCAGGCCCAGGTGGAGGCGCACGTCGCGGGCCGACCCGCCGAGGCCTCGGTCTACCCGCATCCCATCGCCTTCAACGCGCTGCCGCAGGTGGACGTCTTCCTCGACGACGGTTACAGCCGCGAGGAGCGCAAGGTCATCGACGAGAGTCGCAAGATCCTGCACCTGCCGGCGCTCCGGCTGTCCTGCACGGCAGTCCGCGTGCCGGTCTTCACCGCCCACTCTGAGGCCGTCCACGTGGAGACGCGCGAGCCCATCGACCCCGATCGCGCCCGCGAGCTCTTCACGGCGGTGCCGGGGGTGCTCGTCGTCGACGAGCCGGCCGCCGCTCGCTACCCGCTGGCCCGCGATGCGGCGGGGCGCGACGAGATCTTCGTGGGCCGGGTGCGCCAGGATGCCTCGCTGCCCGATGGGCGCGGCCTCGCTTTCTGGGTCGTCAGCGACAACCTGCGCAAGGGCGCCGCCACCAACGCGGTGCAGATCGCCGAGCTGCTGCTGGCGCGCGACTGGCTGCCGCCGGCCTGGCGCCGCGCTGGACGTCCCGCGTGACCGAGGGAGAGCGCCGGGCCGCCCTCGAGGCGATCGCCGCGGAGGTGCGAGACTGCACGCGCTGCCGGCTGCACGAGGCTCGCCGGCATGCCGTGCCGGGGGAGGGGAGCCCGGATACCGAGGTCGTGTTCGTCGGGGAGGGCCCCGGCCAGAACGAGGACGAGCAGGGCCGCCCCTTTGTCGGCGCCGCCGGCGGGCTGCTGACCGAGCTGCTGCGCTCGATCGGCTGGCGGCGCGAGGACGTCTTCATCACCAATGTCGTGAAGTGCCGCCCACCGGGGAATCGCGACCCCGAGCCGGACGAGATCGCCGCCTGCGCGCCCTATCTGCGCCGCCAGCTGGAGGCCCTCGATCCGGCCGTGGTGGTCACGCTGGGTCGCTTCTCGCTCGGCACCTTCATGCCCGGCGCGCGCATCGGCACCGCGCACGGCACGAGCCGTCCCGTCGACCCGTCCCGCGGGGCTGCTGCGGCCCAGGCCTTCGCCATGTACCACCCCGCGGCCGCCTTCCGCCAGGCACAGCTGCGCGAGACGCTGTTCACCGACATGGCCGCCCTGCCCGAGCTGCTGCTGCGCAGCCGCGAGTCGCGCGCTGCGCGCCCGGCGTCCGGCGTCGCCGACGCTTCGGCGCCCGATGCGGGAGCGGCTGCGTCGCTCGGCGCGGAAGCCGGCGCTGCTGACCCGCAGGCCCTCGAGGAGGGACTGCTCGAGGCGGCCCTTGCCGTGCGCACCCCCGAGCTTGCCGACGGCCAGGCGGGAGATCCAGACCAGATGCGGCTCTTCTGATGCCCCGGCGCGCCGCCTCCAGCCGCGAGCGCGAGGGCACGCCGCTGCGCGTGATCCCGCTGGGCGGGGTCGGCGAGATCGGCAAGAACATGTACGTCTTCGAGTACGGCGAGGAGATCGTCGTCATCGATTGCGGCCTGATGTTCCCCGACGAGGAGATGTTCGGGATCGACCTGGTGGTGCCCGACGTGACGTACCTACGGGAGCGTCGCCACAAGGTCAAGGCCTTCCTCATCACCCATGCCCACGAGGATCACGTGGGCGGGCTGCCGTACGTGCTGCCGGAGTTCCCGGGCGTGCCCATCTACGCCTCCACGCTCGCCCGCGGCCTGCTGCACGGCAAGATCAAGGAGCACCACCTCCACGACAATCCCCTGCGGCCGCTCGAGCCCGGCGACATGGTCGACCTGGGGGCGTTCCAGGCGACCGCCTTCCGCATCGGCCACTCCATTCCCGACGCGATGGGCATCGCCCTGCGCACGCCGGTGGGCACCGTGGTCCACACGGGCGACTTCAAGTTCGACCACACCCCCGTGGACGGCAAGCTCTCCGACTTCGCCCTACTGGCGGCGCTGGGTGCCGAAGGGGTCCTCTGCCTGCTCTCCGATTCGACGCGCGCTGAGAACCCGGGCTACACGCCATCGGAGCGCACCGTCGGCGAGGCGTTTCGCGAGATCATGGAGCCCCTGGACGGGCGCGTCATCGTGGCCACCTTCGCCAGCAACATCGCCCGCCTGCAGCAGGTGCTGGACGCGGCCGCCGACATGGAGCGACGCGTGTCCGTGGTGGGCCGCTCGATGGAGCAGAACTTCAAGATC
>DATHCS010000034.1:0-2978 GCA_035319405.1 Candidatus Dormiibacterota bacterium
CGGGAACGGTGCGCGGTCCGGGTCGTCGTTTCGAATGTGTGCCGTGGCGTCGGTAGCCTGCTCCGGCGCCCGCTGAGAGAAGGAAGAACCCCCGCCGCGTAGCGCCGCCACGCGTGGGAGTTCGAAAGTGGCGGGATTCTAGATGCGGACCCCGTGAGCGTCAAACGGGGCGCGCGATGACGCGTCATCTCTCGTGATGGGCGACGGCCTCCGAGGCGCCCGGGTTCGCGGGCGGGACGGTCTCGTGACCAGATCCCGCATCGCCCGTTCGTCGTAGCATCGGCCAGATGGCCGCGCAACGCTTCCCCATCCGGCTTGGCCCCCGCAGCCGGCCGCTGCTGCGCCTCCTCTTCGGCGTGCGCGAGGACAACGCGTACGTCGACCTGGACGGCGACTTCGACGCTCGCTTCGGGCGCTACCGCCTCACGGTCCCGGTCACCGACATCGCCACGTGGCGCATCGAGGGTCCGTGGCTCTGGATCACGGCCTTCGGCGTGCGCACGAGCGTACGCCACCGGGACGTCACCTTCGGCGGCAACCAGGAGGGCGGGGTGCGGGTCGACTTCCGCCAGCCCGTGCGCTTCGCCTGGTTCGTGGGCTCGATCCAGGTCCCGGCGCTCTACGTGACGGCGGCCGACCTGGAGGGGTTGGGCCGGGCGCTTGCCGAGCGGGGCATCCCGGGCGAGGACGCGCGCAAGCGGTAGCACCGGCCCGGGCCGCCCTCCCGGCGGCGCTTCCTCAGCCGCCCTCGGCGAGGCGCGCGAGTCGGCGCCGGATCCGCTGCATGGAGGAGCGGTCGCGGAAGGCCACGAAGACCGTGTCGTCGCCCGCCAGCGTGCCGACCGCCTCGGGCCAGCGGGCACGGTCGAGCGCGTTCGCCAGCGCGTGCGCCGAGCCTGGCAGCGTGCGCAGGACCAGCAAAAGCCCAGCGTCGTCGACCTCGAAGGGCAGGTCGCGGACCAGCGCCCGGAGGCGGTCCTCGCCGGAGGCCTCCGTCTCGGCCAGGCGCGGCGGAAGGGCATAAGCGAGGACCCCGTCGCGGTTGACCTTGATGAGGCCCATCTCGCTCACGTCGCGGCTGATGGTGGCCTGGGTGGCGCGGAAGCCCCGCTCGCGCAGCGATGCCGCCAGCTCCTGCTGCGTGCGCAGGCGGCGTCGCCCGACGAGATCACGGATCGCCTGCTGGCGCAGGCCCTTGATGACTTCCATGCCCTCCGCTCCCGCGTGGAGCCTAGCGCGCCAGGAGCCAGACGACCACCACGCAGGCCGCCACGATCCGGTAGGCGACGAAGATCCCCAGGCCGTGACCACGCAGGTACCCGAGCAGGAAGCGGATCGCCAGCACCCCAGCGATCGCCGCCGCCAGGAAGCCCGCGACCAGCGGTGCGGCATCCCCCGCCGAAAGCCCGCCACCGACCAGCTCGCGCATCTTCCAGACAACCGCCCCGAAGACCACCGGCACGGCCATGAGGAAGGCGAAGCGTGCCGCCGCCTCGCCGGTCAGGCCCAGGAAGAAGCCGGCGGCGATGGTGATGCCCGAGCGCGACGTGCCCGGGAAGAGTGCCAGCGCCTGCGCCCCGCCGATGATCGCCGCGTCGCGGACGTGCAGGCCGTCCATCTGCCGGTCGCGCCGTCCCAGCCGATCGGCCAGCCAGAGGATCGCCGCCCCGAGGAACATCAGGGGCACCAGGTACGCGTCGTGCTCGCGAAAGAACGTATCGAAGAAGTTCTCGAAGAGCGCGCCCAGGATGGCGGCTGGCACGACCGAAATGAGCAGCAGCCAGGCCATGCGCCGGTCGAGGTCCGCGCCGATGCGCCGCTCGGCGATCGAGCGCACGAAGGCTAACAGGTAGCGCCACAGGTCGCGCCAGAAATACAGGACGAGCGCCACCAGCGTGCCTGCGTGGAGCATCACGTCGAAGGCGGCCGAGTTGAGGAAGGGATCGTCCCAGCCCGCCAGCTTGGGCACCACGATGAGGTGCCAAGAGGACGAGATCGGCAGGAACTCGGTCAGGCCCTGCACGATGCCGAGCACCACCGCCTGCAAAACGAGATCCACCGCTGCTCCCCCTTCGCCGCGGGCGCCGGCCCGGGTCTGCCTGGATTGCCTAGCGGATGAAGAGCGGTGCGAGGACGAGCGTAAGCGTGGCGAGCAGCTTCACCAGCACGTGCAGCGAAGGACCGGCGGTGTCCTTGAAGGGGTCGCCGACCGTGTCGCCGACCACGGCCGCGGCATGGGCCATGGTCTTCTTGCCGATCACGTTGCCGTCCGCGTCGGTCAGGTGGCCCGCCTCGATGTACTTCTTGGCGTTGTCCCAGGCGCCGCCGCCGTTGTTGAGCACCGTCGCCAGGAGCACGCCGCCGATGGTGCCCACGATCAGCAGGCCCGCCGCCGCCTCATAGCCGAGCAGGAGCCCCACCACGATCGGCGTGGCCACCGCGACCAGGCCTGGCGCGATCATCTCGCGCAGGGCCGAGCGGGTGGTGATGTCCACGACCCGGGCGTAGTCCGGGCGCTGCGTGTAGTCCATGATGCCGGGCATCTCGCGGAACTGGCGGCGCACCTCGACGATGATCGAGCCGGCGGCCCGACCCACGGCACGGATGGCCAGCGAGCTGAAGAAGTAGGCCAGCATCGCCCCGATCATGGCCGCCACGAAGACGCTCACGGCATCGACGTTCACCGCGCTGAGCAGCTGGACGCCCTCCTTTCCGGCGGCGATCTGGCGGCTCAGGATCAGGTTGACCTTGTCGATGTAAGCGTTGAAGAGCAGGAACGCGGCCAGGCTCGCGGAGGCGATCGCGTAGCCCTTGGTGAGCGCCTTGGTCGTGTTGCCCACGGCGTCGAGGCGGTCGGTGATCTCGCGCGCCCCGCCCTCGGCGTGGCTGAACTCGGCGATGCCGCCCGCGTTGTCGGTGATCGGACCGAAGGTGTCCATGGCCAGGATGTAGGCCGTGGTCATGAGCATGCCCATGGT
>DATHCS010000035.1:0-4352 GCA_035319405.1 Candidatus Dormiibacterota bacterium
GGGAGATCGTCATCAGCTGCTACGACCGGGCGAAGAAGCTGCTGCAGGAGAACTTCGAGACGCTGAACCGGCTGGCCAACGCGCTGATCGAGTACGAGACGCTGGAGGCGGAGGACGTCGAGGTGCTGGTGAAGGGCGGGACGATCACCCGCGAGCGTCCGAAGCCGAGGGTCAACGCTCCGCCGAAGCTGGAGAAGAAGGACAAGCGGAAGATCCTCGATGCGCTCGAGCCGATGCCGGCGCTGGAGCCGAACAAGGCGTAGGGCGGCCGTGCCGCGGCTCTGAGCTTCAGCGTCCTCGACGGGTGGGGTGGTGCGTTCTCGGTGACCGGAGAGCGGCTCAGCCTCGCCCGTCTGACGGCGGCCACTCGGCCCCGCCAGGAAGCTGCTCGGAGGGGAGTGGGGTATTCGCGGTCGCGGGCCCGGGCAAGAGCCGAGGGAGCTGCGCCGGCTTCCGGCGCTCTGGGCGCGCGGGGGCCCTCGCGCTGGGGCCAAGTCGGCACGCGGAAGGCCCTGACGCGTGGATGCGTCGGCGAGGGCGAACATTCCGTCGCCAGCCGGTGGGCGGCGCGCATCGAGTCTCGACGCCTGCGCGAGCCGAGCGGAGGGTCCGCTCCGGAGCGGTCACGAATTCGGGGAAAGCCCGGCCCGGCCGGTGGCGGCCCATCCGGGGGCGACAGAAACGTATCGCTGGCCGATACGTTTTCGTCGAGAGGCCGCGGCGCAGCATTGCTCCAGAGCGCAAGAACGTATCGCTGGGCGATACGTTTCTGTCGATGCCCTGAAACGCGACGGGCCGCGGGGCGTCCTGTGCGATGGACGTTCGGCGGCCCCCACTCGACGCCAGGTCCAGTGGAAGCGGTGGCCCAGGCGATGCAGCAGGTCGGCCCTCGCCCTCCACGGTCTGAGCGAGAAGCCCGCGGTGCACCAGCTGACCACCCCATTCACGCGGTGGCGACGCCGCCGTGTCCCGCGCGACGTGGAGCTCCACTTCGCGCCGCTGACCTGGCGCGACCTGACCTACGTCGATGGTCTTCCCGTCACGCAGGTGCTCAGGACGCTCGTCGACTGCGACCACAGTCCGATGGATCGAGACCTCGTCGACAGGGCATGCGCCCGGGCCGTCGAACTGGAACTCGTCGATGCCGATCTGCTGACCGCCAGCCGGATGGCGCCGCGCTGGCTCGGTGCGCCGCTCCGGAGGGCACCCCACGCTCGCCGCCGGCCCGGCCCCTGACCCCTGCCGGTGCCGACCGTCCGGGCTCCGCCACGGACCGGCGAGCCCGCGCCACCCGCCCCTTGCCTCGGCACGGCCACCCGTGCTGTCTCGACTCCCCTCCAGGCCAGACCGCTCGTCCGCCCGATGATCCTCGCCCGCCCCATCGCCCTCGACCGCTCGTCCGACCTGGAGCCGGCGCTGGCCCGCATCGGCCTCCCCACCCCGGCCCGCACCTACCTCCTGGAGAAGCTCCCCCACGCCCAGCTGCTGCTCACCGGGCTCGGTCGCCCGGAGGGCCGCTTCCTCCGCGAGGCGTGCGAGGCGAGCTCCGCCGCCGACCTCTTCCCGCGGTACGTCTCCGGAAACCAGGAGCTCCGAACAGGCACCGCCCTCGTCTCCGGCGCGCGCGACCAGCTCGCGCGGCTGGCCGAGACCGCCCGCCAGGCCGACGGGATGCGCCCCCTGGCCGAGGCCCTGGAGCGTGCCCTGGCCGTCGACACCGCCCCGGAGCCCCTGGTCCTCGGCGGCCGGCGGATCATCTGGGGCGAACGGACCTACCTCGTGGGCGTCGTCAACGTGACGCCGGACAGCTTCTCCGACGGCGGCCTCCACGCCACGCCCGATGCCGCCGTGGCCCGCGGCCTGGAGCTCGCCCAGGCCGGCGCCGACGTCCTCGACATCGGCGGCGAGTCCACCCGCCCCGGCGCCTCGGCCATCTCCAGCGACGAGGAGCTGGCGCGCGTCCTTCCGGTCATCGAGCGGCTCCGTGCCCGGGTCGACGTGCCGCTCTCCATCGACACGAGCAAGTCCGCCGTCGCCCGGGCCGCGCTCGCCGCAGGGGCGACCCTGGTCAACGACGTCACCGCCTTCGGCCAGGACCCGGAGCTCGCCCAGGTCACCGCCGCCGCCGGTGCCGCCGCCTGCCTGATGCACATGCGTGGCACGCCCCGCACCATGCAGGCCGACCCCCGCTACGACGACGTCGTGGCCGAGGTCCTCGAGCATCTCGGCCACGCCATCGGCCTCGCCGCGGCCGCCGGCATCCCCCGAGCGCGGGTCCTGGTCGACCCCGGGATCGGCTTCGGGAAGACGGCCGCCCACAACCTCTTCCTGCTCAGGCACCTTCGCGAGCTGCGCCTGCTCGGATGTCCGGTCCTGGTCGGCACGAGCCGCAAATCTTTCGTCGGGGCGCTGACCGGTCAGAAGGCGCCCGAGCGACGGCTGTTCGGCACCCTCGGGTCGGTCGCTGCCGTGGCCGCCAGCGGCGGCGCCGACCTGGTGCGCGTGCACGACGTCGGTGAGGCCCGCGACGCGCTGGCCGTGGTCGATGCCATCAGCCGAGCGAACGACGGCGGCACCCTCTGGGCCCCCGCCGGCCGGAGCTGAGGCATACTCGTCGGTTCCCACGTAGGGAGGCGCCCATGGCCCTCGAACATCTCCTCAACGTCGGCGAGGTCTTTCCTGCCCCGGAGTTGCTCCGGCGCACGGCCAACCCTCCCGACGTGGCGGCCGAGCGGAAGCGGAGCCTGGACGATCCGGACGGCTTCTGGGGCGGATGGGCCAAGCGCTTTCGGTGGAGCCAGCCGTGGACCCAGGTCTTCGACTGGCAGTATCCGGACCACCGCTGGTTCGTGGGCGGAAAGACCAACGCCGTGGACAATGCGCTGGACCGCCACGCCGATGGCCCCCGCAAGAACCACATCGCGCTGATCTGCCTCGGCGAGGACGGCAGCGAGCGGCGGGTCAGCTACGGCGAGCTCCGCGAGATGGTGTCCCGCCTGGCCAGCGGCCTCCGGGGGCTGGGGGTGAAGACCGGCGACCGGGTGCTGATCTACATGCCGCTCACCCTGGAAGGCGTGGTGTCGATGCTCGCCGTGGCCCGGCTGGGTGCCATCCACTCCGTGGTCTACGCCGGCCTCGGGGTGGGCGCGCTCCGCGACCGCATCGTCGACGCCGGGGCCAAGGTGATCATTTCCGGTGACGTGGGCTTCCGGCGCGGCAAGCCGGTGGAGCTGCAGGCGCTCATGGACGAGGCCACCCACGGCCTGGACATCGAGCACGTCGTCTGGTTCCAGCGCCGTCCGGGCGGCGGCGGCCGGCCCTTGAAGCCTCACGAGGTGGACTTCGGGAGGCTCCTCGCCCAGTCCCGCCCCGACGTGGCTCCAGTCCAGGTCGACGCGGAGCACCCGCTCTTCATCCTCTACACCTCCGGCTCCACCGGGAAGCCGAAGGGCGTCGTCCACGTGCACGGCGGGTTCATGGTCGGCGTCACCTACCACCTGCGGACCTTCTACGACGTCCACGACGACGACATCTTCTGGTCCACCAGCGACATCGGATGGGTGGTCGGACATTCGTACATCGTCTACGCGCCGCTCCTCGAGGGCGTGACCGCCGTGCTGCGCGAGGGGTCGCCCGACTTCCCCGACCCGGGGGTCACCTGGCGGGTGGTGGAGAAGCTCAAGGTCAACGTCATGTTCACCGCCCCCACCGCCATCCGGATGTTCATGAAGTTCGGGGCCGAGCTGCCGGCCAAGGCCAATCTCTCCTCGCTCCGTCTGATCACCGTGGCCGGCGAGCCGCTCAACCCCGAGGCCTGGCGATGGGCCTTCGAGCATCTGGTGGCCGGCGGAAAGCGCGGCTTCATCGCCGACAACTGGTGGCAGACCGAGCTCGGCGGGCCGGCGCTGGGCACGCCCACCTCGCTCCCGGCCAAGCCGGGCAGCGTGGGGGTGGCGCTCCCCGGGGTGGATGCGGCGGTCATCGACGCCGACGGGCGCGAGGTCCCGAAGGGCAAGGGCGGTCTGCTCGCGCTGCGGCGCCCCTTCCCCCACATGATGCGCACCGTGTGGGGCGACCACGAGCGCTACAAGCAGTACTGGGAAGAGTTCCCGGGAAAGGTCTATGCCGCCGGCGACGTGGCCAGCTGGGATGTCGACGGCTACATCACCGTCCTCGGCCGGAGCGACGACGTGCTCAACGTCGCCGGCCATCGGATCGGCACCGCCGACGTGGAGAGCGCCCTGGTCAGCCACCCCGCGGTGGCCGAGGCAGCCGTGATCGGCATCCCGGACGCCCTCAAGGGCGAGGCGATCCAGGCCTTCGTCCTCCTCCGCGCCGGACAGGCCAAATCG
>DATHCS010000036.1:0-2000 GCA_035319405.1 Candidatus Dormiibacterota bacterium
ATGGCGACCCCCGAGACGGCCGCCGTCCGCTGGGCCGTGATGGGTCCACCGTCGAGCACGGCTCGGAGGCCGCCCGTGCCCGCATCGTCGAGGAGCACCGTCGCCTGGATGGCGGGCAGGCCTCGAGCCGCGTTGGCGGGAAACCCGCTGACCCACTTGATCCCCAGCAGGTCCCAAGCCTGGCCCTGGGGAGCGCGCAGGTAGGCCGGCATGGCATGGGCGAAGCTGCCTTCCGGGCGCGGGTGCACCGCGATCTTGGGTGGCAGCTGCGCATCGGCAACCAGCGCGGTCATCGTCTGCTCGGCGAGGTGCAGACGCTCCTCGAGCGGGGGCATCGCCGCCTCGACGTCGCTCGCCGAGAGGTAGACCGGTGCGCCGTCGTCGCCCATGGATCGACTGTAGCGCGCCGCGAGGTCGAGCGGTCGGGCGTGCGCGAGCGCAACTCACGGCGCCACGCGGGCACCTCGTCTAGCATGCGAGGGTGAACCAGGTGTCCCCCGCCCAGGGTCCCGCGTCACCGTCCGAGATCGCCACCAGCCTGGCCAACCTGAAGCTCGAGCAGGATGCGATCGTGCTCTACGATCGCCTGGCCGGGCTCGAGCGCGACCCGCGCCGCGCGGCCGCGTTTCGCACGATCGCCGGGAACGAGCGCCGCCATGCCGAGATCTGGGCGACGCGCTTGCGCGGGGCGGGCGCGCAGGTCCCGCCTGCCGGTCGCCCGCGTGCCCGCATCCGGTTCATCCTGGCCGTGGCCCGCCTCTTCGGCACGCGCTCGGTCGCCGAGCTGGTGCGTTCGCTCGAAGGGGACGAGGAGGCACTCTACCTCGATCAGGGCAGCGAGGACGTGGCCTCGATCGTGGCGGATGAGCGCGAGCATGCCGAGATCTGGCGACGCCTCGACGACCGGACGGGCGCCGAGGCCGATGGGACCGGCGCGGAAGCGTGGCATCGCTCGGGGCAGAGCGGCACGCTGCGCGCCTCGATCTTCGGCGTAAGCGACGGCCTCGTCAGCAACCTCTCGCTGGTCATGGGCTTCGTCGGGGCGGCCGCGGCGAACCAGCTTGTCGTGCTGGCGGGTGTCGCCGGCCTGCTGGCGGGCGCCTTCTCCATGGCGGCCGGCGAGTGGATCAGCATGACCAGCCAGCGCGAGCTGTTCGAACGCCAGATCGAGCTGGAGCGGGAGGAGCTCAAGGTGATGCCCGAGCAGGAGGAGCTCGAGCTGGCTGCCGTCTACCGCCGCAAGGGCATCCCGGATGCCGACGCCCGTCGCCTGGCGCATCGGCTGATGGCCGATCCGGAAGTCGCTCTCGACACCAAGGCCCGCGAGGAGCTGGGCCTCGACCCCGACCAGCTCGGCTCGCCATGGGGCGCCGCGATCTCGTCCTTCCTTGCCTTCACCGTCGGGGCTTTCGTGCCCCTGGCAGCCTTCCTGGTGACGAGCGGCCGGGCCGCCTTCCTCGCGGCGCTCGTCCTGTCGGGCGTGGCCCTCTTCGTCGTGGGTGCCGCGGTGAGCCTCTTCACCGGCCGTTCGTTCGTCTACAGCGGCACGCGCCAGGTGCTGATCGGCGCGGCCGCCGCGGCCGTGACCTACGGCGTGGGCGCGGTGATCGGCGTCGCCATCGCAGGCTGAGGGACGCGACGATGCCGCCAATCACCGCGCAGGCGCTGCTCGACGAGCTGGAGCAGGAGGGCCTGTCCGCCGATGCCCGGGGCGCGGCGACGTGGAGCGCGTGGTCGAACGGCCCGGGCGATCGCTACGCGGTGCACGAGCACGGCTACGACAAGGTGCTGGCGGTGACGCAGGGTTCGATCACCTTTCGCCTTCCCGCGGCACGTCGCGAGGCTCGTCTCGGCGCGGGCCAGCGGCTCCTGCTGCCCGCCGGCACCGCACACGAAGCCGTCGTTGGCGAGGCCGGCGTCGCCTGCCTCGAGCTGCACCTGCCAGCCGGCGCACTGCGCGCGGTGGCTGAAACCGCCGGACCCCGGGAGGCGTAACCCGT
>DATHCS010000037.1:0-2355 GCA_035319405.1 Candidatus Dormiibacterota bacterium
CAGCGGGATGGCATGATTCTCGATCGTCTTCAGCTCCGTCAGGCCCGCTCCCGCGGCCTGGAAGACGCCGGCGGCGGTCGCGAACACGACCTGGTCCGGGGCGGCCGCGTACACGAAGCGGATCGGCTCAGCCCACGGACCGGGGCCTGCCCGCCACGGCCGAGCCGCGCCGCGCTCGATCGCGACCAGTCCGCGGTTGGTCCCGACCAGCAGCGTGCCCGCCGGTTGCTCCGCCAGCAGCTGCAGGCCATCCGTGAAGATCTCCGGCACCTCGATCGCGACGAACCGCGAGCCGTCGCGGTAGGCGACGCCATCGCTCTGGCTCAGCGCCCAGAGCACGCCGCGGCTGTCGACCAGCAGGTCCCGCACCGCGCTGGGCCGCGGGCGCGGGATCAGCGGGTCCACGACCTCGGCGGGCCGGGCGCGGTCGTCGGCCGCGACACGCGCGACGCCGTTCCCGACCGCCAGCCACAGATCGCCCGCCTTGTCCTCGACGATGCCACGCACGTAGTTGCTCGGCAGGCCGGACCGCTGCGTCAGGTACCGGAACTGCGCACCGTCGTAGTAGGCCGCCCCGCACCATGTGCCGACCCAGATCTCACCGTCGCGGGCCTGGTGCAGGGCCAGGACCTGCGACTGCGGGAGCCCGTCGCCGGTCTGGTAGAGGCGGAAGGGCAGCCGCGACGCCTCGACGCCCGGCGCGCCGAGGACCACGGCCAGCGCCGCCACGCGGGCCGCCCGCAGCGCCGTGCTCATCCGGCTTGCGATTCGAGCGCGCGCCGGCGATAGCTGCCCGGCGGCATGCCCGCCCAGCGCTTGAAGGCGCGGCTGAACGCGACCTCCTCGTAGCCGACCGAGCCCGCGATCGACGCGAGGCCGTCCCGCGTCTCCCGCAGCAGGCGCGCCGCCGTACGCATCCGCCAGCGCGTCAGGTACTGCAGCGGCGGCTCGCCCAGACGCTCGACGAAGCGGGTGGCGAACGCCGTGCGCGACATCCCCACGGCGGCGGCCAGGGACTCCACGGTCCAGGGCTCGCCCGGCCGCTCGTGGATCAGGTTCAGCACGCGGGCGAGCGGCGGCTCGATCCAGGCGTCGACCCAGCCCGCGGCCGCGCTCTGGTCCAGGTGCGCCCTCAGCACCTGCATCAGCAGCGCCTCCGCCATCCGGCTCATGAAGGCGCCGCGGCTCGCGACGTCCCGCGATCCCTGGGTCTCCGCCATCAGCCGCAGGCTGGCGTCGATCCAGCGCACCGTCGGGTGATCGCCCGGCTCCAGGTGGAGCAGGGCCGGAAGCGACGCCGTGAGCGGGTGATCCTCATCGAACGCGAAGCAGCCGAACAGCGCCGCCGTCAGCGCGCCGCCGCCGCCGCCCTGGATCAGCTCGTGCGACCCCTCGCGGCTGGACCGCGCCCACTGCGCGACGGGTCGCAGCGGCGTGTCCGGACGATCGCGGATCGAGTAGCCCTCGCCTCGGCGCACGAAGACGAAGCTCCCCTTGGCCGCCTCGACCGGCTGTGTGCTGCCGTCGAGCTGCAGCCAGCCGCCGCCCTCCGTGATCACGTAGAAGGAGGCGTGGCCGACGTTCTCCAGATGGGCACCCCAGGGCGCGGTCAGCTCCAGGCGCCCCTGGATCACCTGCGTGGCACGCAGCGTCTCGAGCACTCCGGACACGCAAGGATCTTACGCCAGCGAGCGCCGTGAACGATCGATCAAGCATTGCGAACGCCCGATCAGCGCCGGGCCCGCGGTCGATTCGTAATTCAGGGCGATGACCAGGAGGTGGTCGATGACGATGAGTGGAAGCTTCACCCTGCGCTGCCTGGCGACGGGCCTCGTGTTGTTCAGTGCCCGTGCCGTCGAGCCCCCGGGCGACCGGCTCGAGCGGAACAAGGCGGTCGCCCGCGTGATCTTCGAGCAGATCCTGGGCCGGAAGTGGCGCGTCGACCTGATCGACAGCGTGCACACGCCCGACTTCGTGGCCCACGGCGCGCGTCGCGACTCCGACCTGGAGGACGACCGCCGCGCGGTCCTGGGCTGGCGCTCGTTCGCGCCGGACGGCGTCATGAGCGTGGACGGCATCCTCGCGGAAGGAGACCTGGTGGCGGTGCGCTGGAGCGGCCGCGGCACCAACACCGGTTCCGGCAACGGGTTGCCAGCGACCGGCCGGACCTTCGATGTGAGGGGGATGACGTTCTTCCGCATCGAGGACGGGAGGATCCGCGAGGAATGGACGGTCTTCGACGATCTGGGTCTGCTGCGCCAGCTTGGGCTGCTGCCGGAGCCGCAGGCAGGTTCAGGCCGCTGACGGCCTCAGCCGCCCTGGGACTGTTCGCGGAGCTGGACCAGGATCAGCCCG
>DATHCS010000038.1:0-6186 GCA_035319405.1 Candidatus Dormiibacterota bacterium
TGAAGCCGAGGGCGAAGAGAGCCTCGGCGAAGTGCCCGGCGATTGGCTTGAGGGCCGAGGCTGCTTGGGCAGCATTCTGGATCGTGACGCCGCCGTGGGCGCCAACCGTCGCGGCGGTCACCACCACGATCGCCAACGCGACGAATTGCGAGAAGGCCATCCCGGTCACCACGTCGATGCGCTCGACACGCTTCTTGAACCGGCGGACCGATCGGGGGTAGCTGTGAAGAGGCGCCGCCTTCGTGCCGCCCACCGGCTCCTCGCGCAACTCCTCCACACGGTGACCCGTCTGCCAGACGAACAGGTAAGGCGAGATGGAGGTGCCCAGGATGGCGACGATCATGAGCACGTAGCCCTTCGACAGCCGCAGGTGCGGCACGACCAGGTGGCCGAGCACCGCCAGCCACGAGGGGTGCACGACGAACAGCACGACGACGTAGGTGAGCAGGACCAGGGCGAGCGCATTGGCCGCGGGTCCTCGGCCGGATGGCCGTGACCGCTCTCGTTCAGGTTCCCAGTCGCGAGAGGGCGGAACCGCGGCGCCGGCCGCCGCGCTCCTCAGGCACTCCTCCTCACATCGCCATCGGTCGGTCGGTCGGCGGGCGTGTGCGAGGTCTCGTCCGGCAGCGTGGTGTGCACCTGTTGACCCTCCCGGCGCTCCTCGACCTTCGCCAGCCGACGCAGCTGGAGCTCGTCCGCTGCGGTCGGCGGCCGGTAGGTGATGCTCCGCGGCCAGAGCCGCTCCTTCCTGACCACGTTGAGCTCGGCCGCGAACAGGGTGATCTGGGCGCCCAGGTAGATCCAGGCGAGAAGACCGATGACGATGGCGAACGTCCCGTACGTGCCGGTCGATGCCTGGATCTCGTGGCGTACGTAGAGGCCGCCGAGCGCCTGCAGGATCGTCCACGCGGTGCCTGCGACGAGCGCTCCGGGCAGCACATCGGACCACGACAGCGACGTCACCGTGAGCACTCGGAACATGAGCAGGAAGAGGGCCCAGTTCAGAAGGAGCGACAGAAGGACGCCGCCCACCGTCCACCACCAGGCGCCGCTGCCGCCTCCCAGCGCGCCTGTGACGGCCGAGGCGGCCGTGATCGCGCCCAGCACCAGCAACATGGCCAGCGCGCGGGCGTTCGTGGCGAGGAAGCCGGGACGCTGCCTGTAGGGCACGTTCCAGACGGAGTCCAGGGCGTGCTCGGTGGCCTTGACGACCTGGGTCCCCGCCCACACCGCGAGGACGGTCCCGATCACGAGGGCGGTGGTCGAGTGTGCGGTCAGGGCATGGACGTTCCGCTTGAGCTCCGGACCGACGACCGGGAAGTTGGCGAGCGCCGAGTCGAGCACGCGGTGCTGCAGCCCCGGGTGGGTCGGCAGGAGTCTGCCGAGGATGCTGACCAGGACCAGTAGGAGCGGAAAGAGCGACAGGAAGCCGTAGTAGGCGATCAGGCCGGCCAGGTTGCCGGCCTGGTCGTCGCTGAACTTCTTCGCTGTAGCGAACGGGAAGGCGAGCAGACGATGCCGCTGCTGGAACCGGTCGACAGCGAGTATCGGATGGCGGAGCTCGTGCATGCGGCAGTCACGTCCTGCTCCTGCGCGGTGAGGGATGAGATCGGGTCCCTAGTGAGATCGGGTCCTTAGTTGCGGGTACCCGGAAGACCTGTGTCTGTGGCAGCAACCGCAGTCACAGGTCAGGAGATGCTGCCAGCCATACTCGATGCCGACCGGACCGCCGAGTCCCGCGGCCGGAGGGCATTCCACTTCGACGGCCACATCCGAGCTCACATCGAAGAGGAGACCGTCGACGAACATCAGGCGTTCGCCGAAGCGCTGGTACGCGGCCGGAACGTTCGCCCTGCACACCTCGTCGAAGCTCAGATTCGCGGAACCCCATCTCACTGCTGGCTTGACCCCTGGCACGAGCGCACCTGCTGTCGGGGCCGGAGGTACCCTGCCGTCGGCTCATTCCTACCCGGGTGGTGGAACCTCAAGCGGTCTTCCGCCGTTGCGGCGGCGTCGGGCGTCAGGCTGCCGCGGGCTCCCCGACCGCGCGCTTCAGGCTGCGGTTCTGGATGAGGGCGATGACGGCCCGCTCGACAATCGCCCGCACGTCGGGGTCGGCCAGCGGGTCACCGATGACGAGGTGGTCGAGCACAGGGGCGATGGTGCGGCCGGCGAGATAGCGGTCGATCACGCGAGGGTCGATGTACGAGCTGCGCGCCACCGCCGGCGTGTTGCCCAGGTAGTGGGCGACCTCAGTGACGGTTCGGGTGACCGCTCGCCGGCTGGCCGCATGCGACCGTCGGGCGAGCGTCGAGACGGCCAGACCAAGGGCCGCCAGCACGGTGGCGTGCCAGGTCCGGAAGTCCTTGGCCGAGTAGTCGCCGCCGGCGACGGCTTTGAGGTACTCGTTGATGTCCTGGGATCGCACGTCGCGCCAGACCCCGTCGCCGTTGCGGTAGGCGAGCAGCTCGTCGCCGCCGTCCGCGTCTCGCGTCTTGAGGGCCGCGACGACGTCGTACACATCGCGGTCGACGATGGCCTGCACGCGCTCCTTGTGACCCTTGGCGACATAGTCGAAGACGATCTGGTCGTGGCCGCCCAGCCTGGCGTGTGCCCTGCGCATGGTCGCGAGGCCATAGGTGTTGTGCTCCTCGGCGTAGGCCTCGCCGCCCACCCGGAAAAAGCCGCGGTCCAGCAGCCGGACCGCACAGGCCAGCACCCGCTGGCGCGTCAGTCCTTCCTGGCTGAGGTGCTCGCTGGTGATGCGGCGCAGCTCGGGCAGGCTGCGGGCGAAAACGAGCATGCGGTCGAACTTGCGCTCGTCACGGCGTTCCCGCCAGGCCGCGTGGTAGAGGTACTGCCGGCGCCCGGCGGCGTCGGTGCCGACCGCCTGGATGTGACCGTTGGGCCAGGGGCAGATCCAGACGTCCCTCCAGGCGGGCGGGATCGCGAGGCCCGCGATGCGATCGAGCGTGGCCGGATCGGCGACGATCCGGCCACGCTCATCCTCGTAGAGGAAGCGCCCGTCCCGGCCGGCCCGGGCGAGGCCACGGTCCGAAGGGAAGCACTTGCGCAGCCTGGGCATGCGTCACGCCGCTCGCTGCCGCCGGGCGATGGCATCCGCCACCTGCTCCTTGGTCATGTGCGTGGTCACCCTGGCGCCGACCTCGCGAGCGATGACCTGCAGTTCGGCCTTTGTGTGGCCGTAGTAGTCGAGGCCGCCGTAGGTCTTGCCCTCGCCGGTGATGGCTTTCGCCGTGGGCTCGGTCGAGCGCGGGTCCGATGGACCCTTCGCCTTCTTGGGCACCCAGCGGTCGCCGCGCTTCTCGAAGGTGTGCTTGAGGGCGGCGTAAGCGACGCGGTGTGCCTGCTCACCCTCGCCGTACTCCTCGACGGCGTGGTCGTGGGTCTCTTTCCAGGTGCGCTGCGCCTTCTCCGGCGACCGTCTGATCGTCGCCGGCATCTCGTCGTCGCGTTCGGGCATGACGCTCTCCTTGCTCGCTGCTCTCGCCGGTCATGCCGGAGGCTCGGCGCGTCGACTCAGGTTCCACCGCCCGGCGCCCGCGAAACCACTCAGCGCGAGAAGCCCCTGCAAATCGCCTACGGCCGAGGCGTACGACGAGGCCGGAGCGGGAACCTGACCCGTATGGGGGGATGTGGCCCTCACCGAGCGAGCGGAAAGGGGATCGCATGCTCGCACTGCTCATCGTGTTGCTCCTGATCGCGCTGCTGTTCGGCTTCGGCTTCGCCGTGAAGTGGCTGTTCATCGTGGCGGCCGTCCTGGCCGTCATCTGGATCATCGGCTTCTTCGTGCGTGGCGGGGGGAGCCGATGGTACTACTGGTGAAGCGGACCTGAATCCGGCGATCCGGACCGGCTCACGGTGAGGGCGGGGCGGCGGCCGGTGGCCGCCGCCCCGCCCTCGTCGCGTCCACGACGCCACCCGACGAGGCTCGGCTCAACCTTGTGCGCCTCCCCTCGATGCCTGCGTCTCGAAGGGTCGGTCCCGAAGGGTCGGCAACGCCGATCGGGCAACGGTTTGTCGCTCCCTCCACTGGCAACAGTATGGGCTTTGGCAGGGAGGCCGTATGGCTCACGTAGAAGGGTCGATCGACGTGAATCGCGACATCACCACGGTCTACGACCAGTGGGCCCAGTTCGAGTCTTTCCCGCAGTTCATGGACGGCGTCGACGCGGTGACCCAGCTCGACGAGATCCATCTCCACTGGGTGGCCGACGTCGCCGGCCGCACCAGGGAATGGAACGCCGAGATCGTCCAGCAGATCCCCGACACGAGGATCTCGTGGTCGGGCGTCGGGGGCGTCGCCGGGGGCGGCACGGTCACGCTCGCGCCGATCGGCTCGAACCAGACGCGAGTGACGTTGCGGCGGGACTACCGGCCCGAAGACTGGTTCGAGCGGACCGGCGAGGCCCTGGGTCTGGTGCGGGAACAGATCCGGAAGGACCTCGAGGGCTTCAAACGCATGATCGAGAGTGGCGGCCAGGCGAGCGACGAGCGGCGCGGCCGGATCGCGAGCTGACCGCGGACCCGGCGCGACGACCGGCCGGCGGCCGGCGAGCGCGTCGATCGTGGTCGGCGACGAGCCCCAGACAGGAGGGGTCATGAACATCCGCAGGGCGGTCTTTCTGGGCGGCAACGGCACGCTGGTGAACGGCGGCGCGCCGGGAGTCAGACCGGGGCGGCTGCGGCTGGTCCGCGGCGCCGGAGAGGCCTTGCGCCTGCTGCGCGACGCCGGCTTCACGTTCGTCGTGGTCTCGAACCGGCCCGGCGTGGCGCGGGGCGAGTACGAGGAGGCGGACCTGGCGTCGGTCGCCGCCGGCATGAGGGAGGCGCTGCGCTCCGAGGGCATCGGCATGCTCGACTTCTACTACTGTCCCCACGACCCGCACGGACTGCTGCGCAGCTACGCCGTGCCATGTGTGTGTCGCAAGCCCATGCCCGGCATGCTGCACCGGGCGGCCTTCGAGCACGACCTCGACCTGGCGCGCTCGTGGATCGTCGGCGACGACCTCGACGACGTCGAAGCCGGCGTGCGGGCCGGCTGTCGCACGGTGCTGGTCGACGGCGGCGCCGAGATCGAGTGGCGGCTGAACGAGCAGCGCCTGCCGCACCACGTGGCGGAGACCCTCGAAGAAGCCGCCCGGCTGATCCTCGAAGACGAGCACGTGCTCGACTGGCGGGAGCGAGCGGTCGACGTCCGCTAGCCGCCCGGGATCGACCGCCGAGGTCCGCTAGCCGCCCGGCGCCCAGCCCGGGTCGAGTGGCAGCGCCCACGGCGCGTCGCTCGAACGATCGGCCGATCTGGCCGGCAGCTCCTGGTGATAGACGCCCGACGGCAGCAGGCCGCAGCCGCCGAAACGGGCCATGACCCGCAGCTGGGCGAGCACGTCCTCGCCGCTGTGGGCGGCCGGCAGGTCGGGCCAGAACCCGAAGCCGCCGGACGCTCTGAGCGCCGCCGTGTCGTACAGGACGCAGCCGCGCAGCCACGCGATTCGATACAGGCGCTCGTTGGTCTTGTCGACGCCGAGACGCGCGGCGATGTGATGGATGTTGGTGGCGTTGTGGTGCTCGTGCCGGGACCAGGCCAGCGACCCGGGCAGCACGGTCTCGGGCTCGACCGGCCCGTCCCAGAACTCGATGGACTGCTCGTGGGGCCGCACATCGCTGACCGAGGACAACTCGATCGGCATGGCGCCGACGAACCCGCATTGCTCGCGACGGATGGCGCGCAGCAGGCGACTCAGGATGTCGGCCTCGAAGACCAGGTCGTCGTCGATGAACAGCGCGTACGGTGCCGTGACCTGGTCGAGCAGGAAGTCACGCTGCTCGGCCGCGCCGCGCCGCGGCAGGTGGGTGTGCCAGTCGAGCGGCACGCTCATGGCCCGCGCCACTCGTCTCACTGCCGTCAGCTCGGGGATGCCCGAGGCGCTGCTCGGGGCGTCGTCGAGTGGCGGCTGGCTCTGGTCTGAGACGACCAGGCGGGCGTCGCGCGACACGGTCTGCCCGAGCAGGCTGGTGAGGGTCACTGCCAGGGCCGCCGGACGATCGCAGGTGGGGATGAGGATGTCGAGCTCGGCAGGCATGGCTCACTGCCTTCTTGTGCCCGCTCCGGACGGTCGCCTCACGGCGCGTCGCGTTGGCGACGAGACGCGAGCGCCACGGGCG
>DATHCS010000039.1:0-3221 GCA_035319405.1 Candidatus Dormiibacterota bacterium
CGCTGATCCGGAAGATCAGGGCTGCAGTGAGTGTAACCAGCACGGTAGTGGCCAGCAAGGCGAGCACGATCGCGGGCGCGCCGGGCGCGGCCTGGCCGGTGACGTCCGTGTACAGCGAGCCGTTCCCCCCGACCGAGCTGATGGTGGCCGGGAAGAGCGCCTCGCGAACGCCGGCGATCCACCAGGTGAGGGGCACGAGCAGCCCGACCGTCTGGATGGCCGGCGGCAGCACGGCCAGCGGGAAGACCGCGCCGACCAGCAGGAACAGCGCACCCGCCACGGCCTCCGGATACGACCACGACTCCTGGCGTGTCTGCAGGCAGATGGCCGCCATCAGCACGCCCAGGGCGACGATCGCGACGAGGCCGCCGACCATCACCACGGCGAACAACGGCCAGTCCGCCTGTGCCGCGTCGAATGGCACACCGAGGAAGAGCACGCCGGCGGCGAGTGTGATGGCCGCCCCCATGCCGCCCACCGCGATGCGGGCCACGCCACGACCCACCAGCACGACCAGGAAGTCGGTCGGGCTGACGTAGAGGTACTTCAACATGCGGTAGCGCTCGCGGTCGTCGAGGACCGACCAGGCCACGCCCTGTACGCCGGAGATCACGAAGGCCCACAGCGCGCTGCCGATGACCACGAACGCCCGACCCTGGGCGGCTGCGGGGCCGCCACCGCTGATGATCTGCACCATGACCACCAGGATCAGCGCGCTGGCGATCGGCTTGGCGACCGAGTAGATGAAGAACAGCAGCGGGTCGGTCCAGTTCGCCTCCATCTGCCAGCCCAGGCGCGCTGCCGTGGCGAAGGCTCGCCAGTTCGCCCGCTTGGGGCCGCGCTCGGCCCGCCGCGGGTCGAAGGCAGGTCGGGTGGTGGGCCCAGCGGGGCCTCCCAGCGAGCTGGTCGTGGCGTCCATGACCGATCAGCGGCCGCGCACGGTGAGACGACCCTCGTGGCGCGCGAGCCGCTCCATCGTCCGAAGCAAGACCCGTGCCAGGGCCAGGAAGACCACCACCATGCCCACCAGGATCAGCGCCTCCACTTCCGGCGAGGGCGTGCCGAAGTCGACGGCGGTGCCGCTGAAGGCGAGCTGGCGCATCGCGTCGAGGCCGACCGCCAGCGGGATGAGCGCGATGGCGAGGGCCCCCAGGAAGCCCAATCGGCCAACGGGGAAGTTGAGGCCCGAGACGAAGTACATGGGCTCCTGCAGCAGCTGCGTCATGTGCCACGCCTCGCGCCCCCACAGCACGAAGAGGCTCGAGAGCATCATGCCCAGGCCGTAGAGCGCGGCGAGGGTCAGGAAGAACACCAGCAGCAGCAGGCCCCACTGCTCGACGCTGAACGTGACGCCGAAGAGCGCGGTCCCCACGACCAGCACCACGAAGGCCCGCAGGCAGCTCGAGAGCATGCCGCCCAGGGCCATCCCGAAGAGCACCGCCATGAGATCCATGGGCGCGGCGAAGTAGAGCTCGAGGTTGCCCTGGTCCTTCTCCCAGTACAGCTGCGCCGCCATCATCCAGATCACGTTGAGCCAGAAGGCCGTCATCGCCCCGCCCAGCACGACGAAGCCGAGGTACTCCGCCGGGGCCTGCAGCGCGCGGTAGACGAAGACGAAGGCGGAGGTGGTGAGGAAGGGCAGCAGGACCTCGAAGAGGAGCCACGATGGCTCCCGGCGCAGGCCGATCACGCGCGGGTAGGCACGCCCGAGCACGCTGCGCAGGTCGTTGAGCAGGATCGCGCGGCGATCCCAGGCCGCGGCCGCGAGCGGACCGGATGCCGTGCGACCGGTCAGGGTGGAGCCGGCCATCAGGTCCGCTCCTCGGCTTCGGGCTCCCCCGCCTCATGGGGGTCCTCGGTCAGTGGCGGTGCCGGCAGGCCGGCCGTGGCCGGCGCCACCGGACCGTGCGGCTCGCCCTCGCTCTCCTCGAAACCTCGGCCCACCAGCTCGACGAAGACGTCCTCCAAGCTGGGCTCCGACTTGGCCAGGGCGACGATGCGGGCGCCGAGCCCGCCCAGCGCCCCGACCACCCCGCCCAGGGCCGCGTCGTCTTCGAGGACCAGGTTGACCACCACGGTCTGGCGCTCGGCCTCGACCCCGGCGTCCGAGCCGCTGGCGCGGACCGCACGCACGACGCCGGGCAGGCCCTGCAGGGCGGCCGGCCCGCCGTCGAGCCGGTCCAGCTCGAGGCGGAAGATCGATTCGCGCTGGACCATCCGCTTCAGCTCGGCGGGCGAGCCGATGGCGAGGATGCGCCCGTGATCGACGATCGCGATCCGCTCGCACAGCTCGTCCGCCTCGGCCATGTAGTGGGTCGTCAGCAGCACCGTGCGGCCCGGCACGTCAGCGCGCCATTCGCTCACCAGCTGGCGCACGGCACGTGCGGCTGCCACGTCCAGGCCGAGCGTCGGCTCGTCCAGGAAGAGGATCCAGGGATCGTTGAGCAGGCCGCGCGCGAGGTTCATCTTCTGCCGCTGGCCGGTGGAGAGCGAGGAGACCTTCTGCTCGCGCTGGTCCTGCATGCCGACGGCGACGATGAGCTCGTCGACGCGGCGCCAGCCCTCCCGCACCGGCAGGCCGTAGAACTGGCTGAACATCCAGAGTTGCTCCCGCACGGTCAGCAGGCCGTAGCCGGACTGCTCTCCCCCGGCGACCATGTTCATGATGCGGCGGACCTGCTTGGTCTGGCTGGCCACGTCGAAGCCGAACACGCGAGCCTCGCCGCTCGTCGGCAGGAGCAGCGTGGTGAGGATCTTGATCAGCGTGGTCTTGCCGGCGCCATTGGGCCCGAGCAAGCCGAAGAACTCGCCTGTGGGCACCTCCAGGTCGATGCCGGCCAGGGCGGTGATCGGCTCTGGCTTGGCCTTGTAGACGCGCGTCACCCCCCGCACCTCGAGGGCGAGGGCAGGCGCCACGGCTGGTTCGGCGCGAGCGTTGGTGGCGGCGGTCAAGGTCGGCCTCTGGGCATGCTCGGATACGAGGACGGGCCGCGGGCGGCGGCCACGGGGTCGGGACTCGTGCAGGCGCCGGGTCGCCAGTCCCGATCGGAGCGGGCATGGTACCGCGTTCGACTGACAGAAGGAAGATGTCCATCTAACGACGCGGCCGCTCTCGCGCCGCGGGTGCGATGCCTCAGGTGCGCCGCCGCCGAGCGCTGAGGGCGATCGCCCCGGCCAGCAGGAGCAGGCCGGCGAGGAGCAGCAGCACGGGCTCGCCGTCC
>DATHCS010000040.1:0-8109 GCA_035319405.1 Candidatus Dormiibacterota bacterium
TACTACTACCGCTCCATGGCGTTTGACAAGAACGGCAAGGTGATCGGGGCGAGCGCCGTCAAGTCGGTCGTGGGGGCGGGCGATGCCCTCGACCTGGGGACGCTGTCCGTGAGCGGCGACTCCTCGGGTCTCAGCTTCGGCTGGACGGCCTACGGCGGCGGCGCGAACTGCTTCACGGCCTACAAGCTCGTCTACTCGGCCGCCGACCCGAACCCCAGCGTCCTCAAGGGTTCGGCCCTGCTGTGGGGCGGCGGCAACGCCAGCTACTCGGGGCTCGACGGCCTGACCATCGCACCCGGCACGTACTGGTTCCGGGTGCAGGCCGTCCGCGTGACGGCGCTGGGCCAGTTCGTCACGGGCCAGAGCGCCGCCGTCCAGTACACGGTCCCCTAGGCGCGGCCGCCGTCGTCACGACGGACGGCCCTTGCGATGGCGGTCACCGGTCTGCCACAGTGGCGCCATGCCCAGGGACCGATCCAGCACCGCGAGCGCGGCGACCACCGCCGGCAAGGCCGTGGCGGCGTCCGGGGGCACGGAGCCCGGTCCGGGGCTGAAGCGGATCGCTCGTGAGCATCGGCTGGGTCGCATCCATCACGTGGCCCTGCTGGTGCGGGACGTCGAGGGCGGCCTGCGGTTCTACCGCGACACGCTGGGGCTCCCCGTGAGCGAGGTGCAGGCGATGCCCGGGGACGGGGTGACGATCGCCTTCCTGCCGGTCGGGGAGTCGCGGGTCGAGCTCGTCGAGCCGACCGCCCCGGGCACCGGCGTGGCGCGCTACATGGAGAGCCACGGCGAGGGCTTCCATCACGTCTGCTTCGAGGTCGGCAACCTGGCCGAGACGCTGATGCGGCTCGCGATCGAAGGCGTCGAGCTCATTGACTCGGCACCGCGCCGCGGCGCCGAGGGGCCGGTGGCCTTCCTGCACCCGCGCAGCTGCGGGGGCGTGCTGGTGGAGCTGATCGAGGCGCCGGGCGGCCCGGCCTGGCGCGCGCTGGGCTACTAGGAGCGGGCCGCTTCAGTCCGGGCGGACGCCGGCTTCCTGGAGCAGCCGGGGGATCTGGGTGGGCGACTCGGCCACGCGGATGCCGGCCGCCTCGAGCGCCGCGACCTTGCCCGCCGCGGTACCCGTGCCGCCGCTGATGATGGCGCCCGCGTGGCCCATGCGCTTGCCTTCGGGGGCGGTGCGACCGGCGATGAAGGCCACCATCGGCTTGTGCGCCAGGTGCTCCGCCGCCCAGGCCGCGGCGCGCTCCTCGGCATCGCCACCGATCTCACCGATGAGCACCACCGCCTCGGTCTCCTCGTCGTCGCGGAAGTGGCCAAGGATGTCGATGAAGGACGAGCCGACGATGGGATCGCCGCCGATCCCGACGCAGGTGCTCTGGCCGATGCCAGCGTCGGTCATGGCCTGCACGACCTCGTAGGTCAGGGTGCCCGATCGGCTGACCAGGCCGACGCGACCCTCGCGGTGGATCGAAGGCGGGATGATGCCCACCTTGGCCCGTCCCGGCGACGTCAGGCCAGGGCAGTTGGGGCCGATCAGGCGGGCCCCCGCCGCCTCGACCAGCGGCATGACCCTGAGCATGTCGAGGGCCGGGATGCCCTCGGTGATGCAGACGATGGTGCGGATGCCGGCGGCCAGGTCCTCGAGGATCGAATCGGGGGCGCCCGGCGCGGGCACGAAGCTGATGGCCGTGTTCGCGCCCGTCTCTGCAACGGCCTGGGCCACCGTGTCGAAGACCGGCACGCTGCCGTCGAGCGCGCGCTGGCCGCCCTTGCCGGGCGTCATGCCGGCCACGATGTCGGTGCCGTAGGCCTGCATCTGGCGGGCGTGGAACTCGCCCTCTCGACCCGTGATCCCCTGCACGAGCAGGCGCGTCTCGCGGCCCACCAGGATGCTCATGCCGCGGTCGCCCGGCGGGCCGCCCCGACGGCCTTCTCCGCCGCGTCGTCGAGGCTGCTGGCCGTCTCGAAGGCGGCCGCCTCCAGGATCGCCGCGGCTTCGCGCGCGTTGGTGCCGACGATGCGCACGACCATCGGCACCTCGCGGCTCTGCTGGCCGCGCGCCTCGATGAGGCCGCGAGCCACCTCGTCGCCGCGGGTGATCCCGCCGAAGATGTTGACCAGGATCGCCTGCACGTTCGGGTCTGCAAGGATGAGGCGCATCGCCGCGGCGACCTTGTCGGCACGGGCGCCGCCCCCGATGTCGAGGAAGTTGGCCGGCTGGCCACCCGCGCGCTGCACCAGGTCCATCGTGGTCATCGCCAGGCCGGCCCCGTTCACCATGCAGCCGATGTTGCCCGCCAGCTTGATGAAGCTCAGGCCCTCCGCCCGCGCGGCCGCGTCGGTGGGGTCCTCCTCGTCGAGGTCGCGCAGGGCCGCCAGGTCGGGATGACGGGGCAGGCCGGAGTCGTCGAGGGTGACCTTGGCATCGAGGCACTGCAGCGCGAGCCCCTCGGTCCCGTCGGGCGCTCGCTCGCGGACGATGGCCAGCGGGTTGACCTCGACCAGGTCCGCGTCGTTGGCGAGCAGGCAGGCGACGAGGCCCTTGGCCAGCGCGACGGCGCTCCGCAGGTGGGTGCCCCCCAGGCCGAGAGCGAAGGCCAGCTCGCGGGCCTGGAAGTCGAAGAGGCCGAGCAGGGGATGCGCGTGGACGCGCACGATGGCCTCGGGCCGCTGCGCCGCCACCTGCTCGATCTCCACGCCGCCCTCGGCGGAGCCCATGACGAGGATCCGCTGGGCCGCCCGGTCGAGCGTCGCCGCGAGGTAGAACTCGCTGACGATGTCGGCGGCCGGCGCGACCAGCACGCGGCGAACGGTGATGCCCTTGATGTCCATGCCCAGGATGGCGCGGCCCACGGCCTCCGCCTCGTCGGCCGAGGCGGCCAGCTTGACGCCCCCCGCCTTGCCCCGTCCGCCGACGAGCACCTGGGCCTTGACCACCACCCGTCCTGCCCCGTCACGGAGGTAGTCCGCGGCCTGCTGGCGCACCTCGGCCGGCGTCGTGGCGACGCTCCAGGGAGGGACCGGCAGATCCGCCGCGCGCAGCAGGGACTTGGCGTGGAACTCCTGGAGCTTCATGCCCGCCGAGCATAACGCCGGCGCGACCACCGCGCCGCGCGACAGGCGCTACGATGGGGTCCCGGTCCGCGCCCCCGAGAGGCGTCGCTGCCGCGTCCGGCGGACCTGCCAGGAGGTCGCATGCTGCTGCGCTACCGCGGTCGCGAAGGGATGCTCGCCTGGGCCTTCCATCGCATCAGCGGCGTGGCCATCTGGCTCTTCGTGGTGCTGCACATCTTCGACATCTACCTGGTGGGCGGCGATCCGAAGGCGTACGACACGATCCTGCAGATCTACGCCAGCCCCATCGGGCGTGTCCTGGAGACGCTCCTGGGGGCGGCGCTGCTCTACCACGCGCTGAACGGGCTGCGCATCGTGATCATGGACTTCTGGCCGCGCATGACCCACTACCACCGCCAGATGTGGTACGGCTGCTGGGTGGTCTTCTTCGCCGTCGGCATCCCCGGCGCGATCATCATCCTCAAGCCCATCTTCCTGCCCAGCTGAGGTGCGTCGATGAGCCTGATCACACGCTCCGGCCGCGCCAAGCCGCAGGGAGGCGGCCTTGAGCTGGCGGTGTGGTACCTCATCCGCGTCTCCGGCCTGGGGCTCTTCGTGCTGGC
This sequence comes from Candidatus Dormiibacterota bacterium, assembly GCA_035319405.1. Lineage (GTDB taxonomy): Bacteria > Chloroflexota > Limnocylindria > Limnocylindrales > CSP1-4 > DASPUH01. Next base: position 3,684 of record DATHCS010000040.1, read on the forward strand.
CCTGGCGCACTTCAGCATCCTGCACTTCCTCTTCGACCCGGCCAACCAGAACGCCGACTTCATCGCCGGCCAGCGCTGGAACAGCCTCATCTGGCGAGCCCTCGACTGGCTGCTGCTGATGCTGGTGCTCTTCCACAGCTTCCTGGGCGTGCGCACGGTGGTGACCGACTACGTGAAGGGCGGCGCGCGCACGGCCGTGCTGACCGGCCTCTACCTCGTGGCGGCGATGCTGTTCGTGCTCGGATCGATCGTCGTCCTCACGCTGCCCCTGCCCAGCGGCGGCTGATGGCCACCCAGCCGGGGGGCATGAGCGCCGCACGACGCCCCGTGGAGCACGTCTACGAGGCCGTGATCGTCGGCGCCGGCGGCGCCGGGCTGTGGGCCGCCCTCGAGCTCGCCCGGGCCGGGGTCAAGACGGCCGTGCTGACCAAGCTCTATCCGACCCGCTCCCACACCGGCGCCGCCCAGGGCGGCGTCTGTGCCGCCCTGGGCAACCAGGAGGAGGACCACTGGGAGTGGCACATGTTCGACACCATCAAGGGCGGCGACTACCTGGTCGACCAGGACGGGGCCGAGGTGCTGGCACGGGAGGCCATCGAGCGGGTCATCGAGCTGGAGCACATGGGCCTGCCCTTCAACCGCACGCCCGACGGGCGCATCGACCAGCGACGCTTTGGCGGCCACACGCGCAACTACGGCGAGGGGCCCGTGCGGCGTTCGTGCTACGCGGCCGATCGCACGGGCCACATGATCCTGCAGACCCTCTACCAGCAGTGCCTCAAGCACGACGTGACCTTCTTCGACGAGTTCCACGTCGTGGACCTGCTGGTGGAGCCCAAGGGCGTCACGCGCGGCGTGGTGGCCTACCGCATCGCCGACGGCGAGCTGCACATCTTCCGCGCCGCGGCCGTGCTGCTCGCCACGGGCGGCTTCGGTCGGATGTTCCGCGTGACCTCGAACGCCCACTCGCTCACCGGCGATGGTGTGGCGCTCGTCTACCGGCGCGGCCTGCCCCTCGAGGACATGGAGTTCTACCAGTTCCACCCCACGGGCATCGTGGGCATCGGCATCCTGCTCTCGGAGGCCGCCCGCGGCGAGGGCGGCTACCTCCTCAACGACCTGGGCGAGCGCTTCATGGAGCGTTACGCGCCGACGCTCATGGAGCTCGGCCCGCGCGACCTGGTGAGCCGCGCCATGTACCTCGAGATCCGCGCCGGGCGGGGCATCGGCGGCAAGGACTACCTCTACCTCGACGTGCGCCACCTGGGCCGCGAGGTCATCGAGTCGAAGCTGCCGGACATCACGGACTTCGCGCGCATCTACCAGGGCGTCGAGCCGCTGACCCAGCCGGTGCCCGTCCAGCCGACGGCGCACTACGCGATGGGCGGCATCCCCACGACGCTCGATGCCGAGGTGATCGGCGACCGCAAGAACCGCGTCGTGGCGGGGCTCTACGCGGCCGGCGAGTGCGCCTGCGTCAGCGTCCACGGGGCGAACCGCCTGGGCACCAACTCGCTGGTGGACCTGCTCGTCTTCGGGCAGCGCGCGGGACGCGCGATGGCCGCCTACTGCGCTGCCACCGCCGTGCCCGAGGTGCCGGCCGGGGCACACGAGGCGGTCGAGGCGGAGCTGGAGGCGCTGCGCGGCCGACGCGAGGGCGAGAACCCGGCGTCGATCCGGCGCGAGCTGGCGGCAGCGATGATGGACGACTGCGGCGTCTTCCGGACGGAGGCCGGCCTGCGCCGCCTGGTGCCCAGGCTGCGGGAGCTGCGCGAGCGCTACGGCCGGGTACGCGTGCAGGACGCCGGCCGCTCGTTCAACACCGACCTGCTCGAGGCGCGCGAGCTGGGCTACCTGCTCGACTGCGCCGAGGTGACCGCCACGGCCGCCCTTGCGCGGACCGAGAGTCGGGGCGCGCACTTCCGGGAGGACTTCCCGGCTCGTGACGACGCGGAGTGGCTGAAGCACTCGCTCGCCTATCGCGAGGAAGGCGGGCCGCGCCTCACCTACAAGCCGGTCACCATCACGTCCTTCCAGCCCAAGCCTCGGACGTACTAGGCGAGGTCCGATCGAATGCAGGTCGAGCTCCGCATCCAGCGCTTCGATCCCGAGCGGGACGACCGTCCGCACTGGGAGGGCTACCGCGTCGAGGCGGGGCCGATGGACCGCGTGCTCGACCTGTTGCACACCGTCAAGTGGGAACAAGACGGGACGCTCACCTTCCGCCGCTCCTGCGGCCACGGGATCTGCGGCTCTGACGCGATGCTCATCAACGGCCGCAACCGGCTGGCCTGCAAGGTCCGCGTCGACCAGCTCGGGCGCCGCATCTCGGTCGCCCCGCTGCCGGGCCTGCCCGTGGTGAAGGACCTCGTGGTCGACATGGACGACTTCTTCGCCAAGTACCGGAGCGTCGAGCCGTACCTCATCAGCGAGGGCACGCCGCCCTCCCGCGAGCGGTTGCAGAGCCCGGCCGACCGCGAGCGCTACGACGACACCACCAAGTGCATCCTGTGCGCCGCCTGCACGAGCTCGTGCCCCTCCTTCTGGGCCGAGCCTCGGTACGTCGGCCCGGCGGCGATCGTGAACGCCCATCGTTTCATCTTCGACACGCGTGACGAGGCCGGCGACGAGCGCCTGGAGATCCTGGCCGACCGCGACGGGGTGTGGCGCTGCCGCACGATCTTCAACTGCACCGACGCCTGCCCGCGCGGCATCAACATCACGCAGGCCATCCTCGAGGTGTCGGCGGCCATCGTGGAGCGGCACGTCTGACGGTGGCTCTGCGGTTGCTCATCCGCAGCGACGGCGCGGCGCGCGGCAACCCCGGCCCGGCCTCCTGCGGTGCCGTGCTCATCGACGCCTCGCGACCCGACGCCGAGGATCCCGATGCGCCGCCGCTGTTCGTCATCGCCCGGGCCCTCGGGGAGCGGACCAACAACGTGGCCGAGTACGCGGGCCTGCTGCTGGCCCTGCGGGCGGCCCAGCGCCTGGCGGCCGAAGAGGTCGACCTTCGCCTCGACTCGCGTCTCATCGTGGAGCAGCTCAACGGCCGCTGGCGAGTCAAGGACCTCAAGCTCAAGGGCCTCTACGGGGAGGCCGTCCAGATCCTCCGCGGCTTCCGGCGCTGGCGGGCCAGCCACGAGCCGCGCGCGCGCAACCGAGCCGCGGACGCGCTGGCCAACCTCGCCCTCGACGATCCGGCGGCGGCGGCGCGCTACACGGCCGAGGTCGCCGCCCGTTCGGGGCTCGACGCGTAGAATCCGCTCGCCAGCGAGGCGACCGGACGGTCGCGTCGGGTCCGGGCCACCGGGCGCGACGAGGAAAGTCCGAGCTCCGCGACGCAGGGTAGCGGGTAACACCCGTCCGCCGTGAGGCGAGGACCAGTGCCACAGAGACGAGCCGACCGCCTCGGCGCGAGCCGGGCGGTCGGGTGAAACGGGCAAACTCTACCCGGAGCAAGGCCAAATAGGAGGGCTCAACCGCGGCTCCGGTCGCGGGGAAGGGAGCGTCGCCCAGCCCTCGGGTCGGCCGCTAGAGGCGGCGGGCAACCGCCGACCGTAGATGGATGATCGTCCCCGTGACGCCATGTCGCGGGACAGAACTCGGCTTACAGGTCGCCTCGCTGGCGCCCCCGCTCGAAGCCGTCAGTCCTCGTCGGGACGGAAGATGTGGTCGGCCGTGCAGGCGTCGCAGATGGGACGCGCCGCCTCGAGGTCACCGAGCGGGATCGACGCCGACCGATCGGGGTAGAGGCAGGCCACGTCGTAGAGCGGCAGCGGGCGCTTGCGGACCACGCTGAGGCGGCGATAGGTGCAGCGACGCAGGTGACGCGCCGGGCCCGGCTCGGCCACGGCGGCACTCGCCTCGAGCGGATGGAGGATTCTCAGCAACGCCACGCGCGCGACCTGTCGAACGGGGAGGCGGCGGCCCAGCGGCCACCGGGGCGTCCCACGGGCGCGGAGCCTAGCATCGGGTCGCAAGCCCGGGCAAGCGCGCCAGAAGTACGGCGGGCCGGAGTACCGGGGACCCCGTGCTAGACTCCCGGCGGTCCACCCCGGAGCACGGAGGTTCGGTGAGCCCCCCCGACGCCCCGCTCCCGGCCGACGAGTCGACACCGCCTGTCCGGGGCGAGCACGCATCTCCGCCGGCGTCGGATCCGGCCGAGGGATCGCCGGTGGAGGCGTCCGGGGACCCGGTCAGCGGTGGCCAGTCGGGATCCCACATCGAGGAGGTGGCTGCGCCGGTCGCGGTCGAAGCGGCGAGCGCGGTCGCCGTCGGCCTCCCCCCCACGGCAGCCGCCCGAGACCCCGATGAGGCGCTTCGGGCGGCCCTGGCGTCCCTGCCGGAGCGATCGAGCAACCCGCTCGTCTGCCCGTTCCTGCGCTCGTTCGCCCCGCCCGGTGAGCTCCGCCAGCCACTCGAACGG
>DATHCS010000041.1:0-4747 GCA_035319405.1 Candidatus Dormiibacterota bacterium
TGAGGGCGCCCTTCAAGCCGCGCAGACGGCCCGAGACGTTCAGCCCGCTGGCGACCGCCACCTGGTCTCCCGTCTCCGCGCCGTAGGTGCAGAGCTCCTCGGCGATCGCCGTCGCCTCATCCCATTCGCCGAGGACCATGAGCGTGCTGGCCAGCACCTCACTCGCGAAGGCCCAGTTGCGCGTCACGCCGAGAGCCCGGAGGTCCCAGCGTCCGCGACGCAGGTACTCGACCGCCTTGTCGAGGTCGCCCGATGCCCAGGCTTCGTGCATGCCCCCGAAGAAATGCGCGTGCGCCAGGGCGAGCGGCGATCGCGTCTTCTCCGCCAGCACCTGGGTGCGACGATGGTAGAGGCCCGCGAGACGGCGCAGCGGCACGAGGTCGCAGACGTAGCAGGCGACGCTGGCGAAGGCGGCTGCAGCCCAGTCGAGACCGACTCTCTCCCCCTCGTTCAACCCCAGGAGCAGCGCCAGCAGCAGGCCGGCCTGGTCTCCACCGACATCGGAGAGCGCGAGCGTGTAGTAGACCCAGCAACATTCCTCTGCGACCGCACGTCTGAGGGCGGTCGCCCGTCTTGTCAGCCACCTCCCGAACACGACGTGCGCCAGCTGCCGCACGACCTGCACCACGAGGGCCCTTCGCACCTGGCGGGGACCGGTCGGATAGGGGTGCCCGAGGACGGCGAGCGCGCGGCAGAGGTAGGCGCGTCCTCTCTCGTGCTCGCCACGGCGCACGTAGGCCTCACCCATCTTCCGTTGCACACGAGCGAGGTCGAGCGGCTCGAGCTGGGCACCGTACGCGCGCTCGTACGCTTCGAGCGCCCGCTCATAGTGTCCGAGCGCTTCGGCGTCGGCGGCGATGGCGCCCGCCTGGTCTCCGGCCTTGAAGAGGTAGGCCTGCGCTTTCTCCCAGTCCTCGGCTCTCGTGTAGTGGTAGGCGAGCAGGCTGTAGAAGTCCTCGAGCCGGTCGGCGAAGAGCGACTCTATCGCGGCTGCCGCGTTCCGATGCAACTCCCGGCGGCGGCGCTTGGCGATGCTCTCGTAGGTCGCCTCCTGCACGAGCGCGTGCTTGAAGACGTACTCCAACTCCGGTTCTCTCGACAGTTCGCGCACCAGATCGCGCGCCTGGAGGCCGCCGAGGCTCGCGTCGAGGTCGCGATCGGCCTCTGAGATGGCGGCCAGCAGCCGGTAGAAGAAGGTGCGGCCGATCACCGACGCGAGCCGGAGCACCTGTTTGAGGTCTTCGTCGAGGCGGTCGATGCGCGCCATGATGACCCCGAGCAGGGTGTCGGGTATGGCGATGCGCCCGGCCTCGGCGGTGGCGCGGTAGCCGCCCGCCTCTTCGCTGACGAGGCCGCCCAGGTCGATCAGGCTGCGCACGATCTCTTCGACGAAGAAGGGGTTGCCCTCGGCTTTGGCGAGGATCGCGCTACGCAGGGTCGCCGGCAGCCGGTCGGTCCCCACGAGCTGCGACACAAGAGCGGCGCCGTTCGAAGCCGACAGCGGCTCGAGGCGCAGCTCGCTCGCGAGTTCCGCATAGTCGGTGTGCGCGAGCGCCTCCAGGTGCTGGAGCGGGGTGTCCAGCTCCGGGCGGGCGACACAGCAGACCAGCAGCGGGACGTCGGGGACGAGCGGCAGGAGGTGGTCGAGCAGAGCTGCTGACGAATCGTCGAGCCAGTGCACGTCCTCGAAGACGCAGACCAGCGGGCGCTCCGCGGCGAGGCGGGCCACATACAACCGCATCGCACGATAGATCTGGCGACCCATCGCCTCGGCGTCCAAGTGACCGGTCTCCTCAGCGACCTCGTCCGGCACGGACACGCCGAGCAAGGAGGCCAGGTACGGCAGCAGTTCGGCTGCCTGCCCACCGAAGAGCGCCCCGAGGCGGGCCTCGAGCTTCTCCCAGCGTACAGCCTCATCGTCGTCGCCCTCTATGCCGGCATCCTGCTGCAGGATCTCGAGGAACGGCCAGTAGCTGATGCTGCGTCCGAACGACAGCGTCCTCCCCTCGAGCCAGGCACACCCCTCGCGCTGCGCGACCCCCTGCACTTCCTCGAGCAGACGGGTCTTGCCGATGCCGGCCTCTCCGGTGATCAGCAGCAGGCCGCCTCGGCCGTCGCGCAGGCCGGCCAGGATGTTCTCGCACCTCGCCAGCTCGGCCTCGCGGCCGACGATGAGGCCGCTCCTCGCCTTCGAGGAGCGTGGCTCGCGGCCGGCCTTGGGGCCGGCCGCGAGCCACGCCTCGACGCGCCCTCTCTTGCCCTTCAGGGTGAGTGGCGGAAGCTGCTCGAAGCCGAATGCCTGCTGTGTCGCGGCGTGGGTGGACGCGCCGACGACAACGCCCATCGGCGGAGCGGCCGCCTCGAACCGGGCGGCCGTGTTGACGGCATCGCCGGTGAGGAACCCCCGACCGGACAGGGGGTCGACGTCGAGGCGCACCAGCGCCTCACCTGTGTTGATGCCGACCCGAGCCTGCAGAGGGGACCCGTCGGGGCGCGTCCGGCCGGCCATGCCCTCGATGATGCGCAGGCCGGCCCGCACAGCTCGCTCGGGATCGTCCTCGTGGACGACCGGCACGCCGAAGACGCCGACCACCGCGTCGCCGATGAACTTCTCGACGATGCCGCCGTAGTCCTCGATCACGGCGCGAGCGGCCTGATGGTACCGGCCGAGCAGCGCGTCGACGTCTTCGGGGTCGGCGGCCTCGCTCAGCGCGGTGAAGGCCACGAGGTCGCAGAAGAGCGTCGTGACCGTCTTGCGCTCCTCGCTCGGCGCGCTGGAGGCGAGCCTGGTCGCGCACTTGGGGCAGAACGTGAAGTCGTCGGCTGCCTCATAGCCACAAGTGGGACAGACGACGCTGTCCGCGCCGTCACGTGGTGACCGAGCATCGACCATGGGATCGCCCAGCGCCCCCCTCTACGAGCACACAGGCGATTCTACCTTCTAACGAAGGACATAGCAGACAGAGAGGCCGGGCCGCCTTCTGCGGCCCGTCGCGACCGCCACGCTGCCGACCTTCACCGCCAGCGTGTCGGTCGCGACGTTCGCCGCGTCGCCTGACCCGGGCAGCTGGTCAGTCCAGCGCGAGGCCGAGCCGCGCGAGCACTGTGCCGGTCGACGTGACGTGGCGGTGCAGGCGAAGCTCGCGTGGCGACATGCCGAGCGCGAGCCCGATGAGCTGGGGCAGGTGGAGCACCGGCAGCCTGATGTCCTCGCCGCCACGCAGGCTGGCGGCCTTGGCCTGGTAGCCGTCGAGCGAGATGTGACAGAGCGGGCAGGGTGTCACGACCAGCTCGGCGCCGGCGGCCTTGGCCGAGGCCAGGATGGAGCCGGCCTCGAGGGTCGCGGTCTCCTCGCGGGCCACGATGATGGGCCAGCCGCAGCACCTGGTGCGGCCGTCGTAGGCGACGGGCTCGGCGCCGAGGGCGTCGAAGATGGCCTCCATCGAGCGCGGGTCGTCGGGATCGTCGACGCCGTGCAGGTCGGCGGGACGCAGGACCTGGCAGCCGTAGAAGGCGGCGGTGCGCAGGCCGCGCAGCGGCCTGCGCACCGCCGCCGCCAGCCGCTCCGGCCCGAGATCGCGGTAGAGCACCCACAGCAGGTGGGTGACCTCGACGCCGCCCGCGTACGAGTAGCCGCCGGCGGCCAGCGCTTCGTTGGCCGCCGCCAGCTCGGCCGGATCGCCCTGCAGCGCCGCGTTCACGGCCCGCAGGTTCAGCGTGCAGACGTTGCAGATCGTCATGATGTCGAGCCCGTCGCGCTCGGCCTGGGCCAGCGTGACCGCGTTCACCGCCCGGTTCAGCACCGGGCGCGCCATGTCGACGTCGCCGGCGCCGCAGCAGGGCGCACCGGTCATCTCGGTCAGCTCGATGCCCAAGCCCTCGCAGACGAGCCTGGTGGCGACATCGAGCTCGCGGGTGCTCTGCTTGGGCACGCAGCCGGTGTAGTAGGCGTAGCGCAGGGCGGCGTCGCTCATCAGTCGTCCATCTCGGTCGTCTCCCTGTGCTGGGGCGGTGGCATCGGCGCGGTGCGATCGCCGGACAGCGACCGCTCCTGACGCTCGGCCGCCAGCATGACCTCGAGCAGGCGCTCGTGACCGGGCACCGGCCGGGGCGGCAGCGCGAGCTTGCCGGCCAGCGCGATGCGCACCGCCATGGGCAGCCGCTGGGCCGCCCAGGCCCAGCCCTGGCTCTTCAGGGCGAGGTCGGTCTCGTTCAGGCGGCCGCTCGCGCGCAGCGAGTCGACGAAGGCCTGGGCGTGCCGCGCGCCCGGGTCGGACTCGAGCCCGTCGCGCACGGCCAGCGCGCCGAGCTGGGCGATCAGCTCGCGTACTCGGATGTGCTTGGGGCAGCGCTGCGTGCAGAAGTAGCAGCGCATGCACTCCCACACGCCGTGCTCGTCGGACAGGTCGGCGGCACGCTGCGCGAAGGCGGCGTCGCGTGGGTCGACCGCGTAGCGGAACGCCTTGACGAAGGCGGTCGGGCCGTGGAAGCGGGGCTCTGAGTCGAGCGAGTTGCAGTCCGAGTAGCAGCAGCCGCACTCGACGCAGAGCAGGCCCTCGGCCAGCACGTCGTACTCCTGGGGCGACACGCGGTACTCGTCGTCGGGACCGGGTGCGGCGGCCGGCGGGAAGAGCCACGGCCGCCGCTCGCGCAGCTTGCGCCAGAAGGTGTCCATGTCGGTGACGAGGTCCTTGACCACCGGCATGTTGCCGAGCGGCTCGAGACGGATGGCTGGCATCGCAGCGGA
>DATHCS010000042.1:0-2131 GCA_035319405.1 Candidatus Dormiibacterota bacterium
GCGACGATCTCGCCGCCGTGCTCGCCGGCGCCCGGGCCGATGTCGACGACCCAGTCGGCCGTCCGGATCGTCTCCTCGTCGTGCTCGACGACCAGCAGCGTGTTCCCCAGGTCGCGCAGCCGCGTCAGCGTCGCGATGAGCTTGGCGTTGTCGCGCTGATGGAGGCCGATCGACGGCTCGTCGAGGATGTAGAGGACGCCCATCAGGCTCGAGCCGATCTGAGTCGCCAGGCGGATGCGCTGCGCCTCCCCGCCCGAGAGGGTGCCGCTGGTGCGATCGATGGTCAGGTAGTCCAGGCCGACGTCGACGAGGAAGCCCAGGCGGGCACCGATCTCCTTGAGCACCTGCCGCGCGATGGTCCGCTCGCGGGCGCTGAGCCGGCCCGGCAGCGTCCTGGTCCAGGCCAGGGCCTCGTTGACCGAGAGCGCGGCGACGCGCGAGATGTCGAGCCTGTCAACGGTGACCGCCAGCGCGGCCGGCTTGAGCCGGCGACCCGCACAGGCCGGGCAGGGTCGCTCGACCATGAAGCGCTCCAGCTCCGACTTGACGTAGTCAGACTCGCTCTCCTTGTATCGCCGCTCGAGGTTCGGGATGACCCCCTCGAACGTGGCCATGTAGGTGTTCTCGCCACGATCGTGCTGGTAGGCGATCCGCACCTGCTCGCCGCGCGGGGCGTTGAGCAGGTGGTCGAGCGCCTCGGGGGGCAGCTCGCGGATGGGCACGGTGGGGTCCCAGCCGTGAGCCCGGGCGACCGCCTCGAGGACCTTGCCGAACCACGAATCCGCCATCGGCATGCGAGCCCACGGCCGCAGCAGCGCCCCGCCGGCGATGGAGAGGCTCCGGTCGGGCACGACCCGCTCGGGATCGATCTCCAGACGCACCCCGAGCCCGGCACAGGCGGGACACGCGCCGTGGGGCGAGTTGAAGCTGAAGCTGCGCGGCTCGAGCTCCTCGATGACCGTGCCGTCGTAGGCGCACGTGTAATGCTCGCTGAAACGCTGCTCTTCGAAGGCCCCTGCCTCGGCGGGCGCGACCACCATGACGCCCTCGCCCAGGCGGAGCGCGGTCTCAACCGAGTCGGCCAGGCGGGCCGCGTCGGGATCGGGATGTGCCGCCTCGAAGGGCCGCCCCTCCTCGTCCTGGTGGCGCACCACGAGCCGGTCGACCACCACCTCGATGGTGTGGCGCTTGTACTTGTCGAGCGTCTGCACGTCATCGAGGTCCCGCAGCTCGCCATCGACACGGACGCGGACGAATCCCTGCCGGCGGGCCGCCTCGAAGACGCGGTCGCCCTCCGTCTTGCGATCCTTGACCAGGGGCCCCAGCACGAGCAGGCGGGCCCCTTCGGGCAAGGCCTGGATGCGTTCGACGATCTGGCTCGCGCTCTGGCGGGCGACCTCGCGTCCGCACACGGGGCAATGCGGATGGCCGACCCGCGCGAAGAGGAGGCGCAGGTAGTCGTAGATCTCGGTCACCGTGCCGACCGTGGAACGCGGGTTGCGGCTGGCGCCCTTCTGGTCGATCGAGATGGCCGGGCTGAGGCCGTCGATCTGGTCCACGTCGGGCTTGTCCATCTGGCCCAGGAACTGTCGCGCGTAGGCCGAGAGGCTCTCCACGTAGCGCCGCTGCCCCTCGGCGTAGATCGTGTCGAAGGCGAGGCTGCTCTTGCCGCTGCCGGAGAGGCCGGTGATCACGATGAGCCGGTCGCGCGGCAGGGAAACGGTGACGTCCTTGAGGTTGTGTTCGCGGGCCCCGCGAACGACGAGGTACTCCTGGGGCACAGGACCAGTCTAGCGCCTCGCGTGCGGTCGAACAAGCGTTCGCTTTATCGGCGGCGTCGCGGTCGCGTCCCCGTGCGGCGGATGACGTTGGGGGTCACCCGGCGGTCCCATGTCGGGCGCTCCAGCCAGCGCGCCTGCCAGCCCCCGTCGTCCTCGTGCTCGTCGCGGATGCCCGGCAGCCAGTCGGCCGCGGTGCCTTCGTCGGGCGGGAGCGGCGAGAGTGCGGGGTCGGGGCCCGGCTCCTCGCCGGCGGCCACCACCTCGACCGAGGTCACGCGCACGGTGCCCGCGTCGGGGTCGAGGCCGCGGCCGCGCGCCGCTCCGCGCGCCCTTCCCCGCGCTGCACGGCC
>DATHCS010000043.1:0-4519 GCA_035319405.1 Candidatus Dormiibacterota bacterium
CTGCCTCAACCAGGAGGACGCGCTCGTGCCACGACTGCTGCGGTGGCTGACCTTGCTGCCGCAGCCGGCGGTCGAGGCGCTCGAGGCAGAGCAGGCATCGCGGCCGGAGCAGCGACCGGGGCAGCGGGCCTTCGCCCATGACCTAACGGCGCGCGTGCACGGGACGGCCGAGGCGGACCGGCAGGTGCGGGTGGCGGAGGCGGCCTTCTCGGGATCGCCCATCGAGGATCCCGAGGTGCTCGCCGAGCTGCATGCCCATGCCGACGGCTTCGACTTCAGCGCCGCCCAGGCGTCCGGCGGCCTCCTCGCGCTCCTCGTCGCGGCTGGCCTCTTCGGCTCCAACTCAGAGGGGCGGCGCGCGATCGCGCAGGGAGGCCTGCGCGTCAACGGCCAACGCGTCTCCGCCCCCGACGCGTCGATCCCGCCGCTCGTCGGCGGCGAGTGGCTGGTCGTGCGGCAGGGCAAGCGGGCCGTTCGCGTGGGGCGCCGGCGCGGCTGATCGACGCCGGCGCGGCCAGGGCTGCGGTGCGCTACGGCGTCAGGCGGGCGAGCGCGGCCACCAACCGCTCGTTGTCGGGGCGGCTGCGCACCGTGAAGCGAAGGTGGCCGGCCACCGGGCTGTCCTCGGGGAAGGTGCGCGGCACGATCCCGTCCCGCAGGAGGTCACGGGCGAGAGCCTGGGCGGCCTCGAAGTCGCCGACCGGGACGAGCAGGAAGTTGGTCACGCTCGCGTAGGACGTTCGCCCGGCCTCGGCAAGGCGGGCAGCGAGCCAGTCGCGCTCGGCCGCCAGTCCAGCGGCCCGTTCTGCGGCCTCGTCCGGTCGCCGCAGGGCCCGGCTCGCCAGCGCGGCCGAGATCGTGGAGATGCTGCCCGGCGGGCGGATCCGCTCGAGGCGGGCGATCAGCGGGCGCGCGCCCACGGCCCAGCCCACGCGCACGCTGGGCAGGGCGAAGGCCTTGGAGACCGTGCGCACGACGAGGAGCTCGGGGAAGCGCGACCGTAACGGGGCAATGGTGTGCGGCCAGAACTCGTGGTAGGCCTCGTCGACCACCACGACGGGCGGGTCCGGGGCGAGCCTTGCGCTCGCCTCCAGCACGGCCTGGAGCGCCTCGGGCGGCTCCGGCGCGCCAGTTGGGTTGTTGGGCGTGCAGAGCCAGACCACCTGGGCGCCGGGCAGACGCGCCACCAGGGCCTCCACGTCGAGACCCCAGCCGTCATCGGGGCCGCGCCGCGCGACGCGTCGCACCTCGGCGCCGCGCTGGGAGCTCAACACCGGGTACATGCCGTAGGTCGGCACCGGCACGACCGCGGCGCCGCCGGCTGGCAGGCAGGCCTTGGCCACCAGGTCGAGCACTTCGTCCGCGCCGGCTCCCACGATGACCTCGTCGGGCGCGGCACGCGAGTAGGCGGCCGCGGCGGCCGTGAGCTCGCGGTATTCGCTGTCGGGATACTCGTTGAGCGGCGGCACGAATGGCTCGCGCAGGGCGTCCTCGAGGAAGGCCGGCGCCACCGGCGAGGTGTTGAGGTCGAAGCGGGCGATTCGTTCCACCGGCACGCCCCAACGCGCGGCCAACGTCGCGTCGGACGGCTCCCAGGTGTAGACCTCGGAGGCGGCGACGCGGCCTCCGAGCGGCTCCGCCCGCGTCCGTCCCGGTCCTGGCGCGGCCATCGGCAGGCCGGCCGTCAGTGGCCGGCGGCCTCCTCTTTGCGGTGCGCCTCCATCACCTTCTGGGCGATGTGCGCCGGCACTTCCTCGTACCGGCCGAGAACGACCGTCACGCGCCCGCGCCCGCCGGTCAGCGAGCGGAGCTCGGTCGCGTAGGTGGCCAGCTCGGCCTGCGGCACCTCCGCGTGCACCACCTGCAGGCCATCCTCGCTATCCATGCCGAGCACCCGCCCGCGACGCGTGTTGAGGTCGCGGTTGACGTCGCCCATGAACGCCTCCGGCACCCGCACCGTGACGTCCATGATCGGCTCCAGGAGCACCGGGTCGGCCTCCTGGATGCCTTTGCGCGTGGCCAGCTGGGCCGCCAGGCGGAAGGACAGCTCGTCCGAGTCGACGGTGTGGTACGAGCCGTCGTAGAGGGTGGCCTTGAAGTCGATCACGGAATAACCCGCGAGGGGGCCCTTGGCCGCCACGTCGCGCACGCCCTTCTCGACGCCGGCGAAGAACTGGCGAGGCACCACGCCGCCCACGACGCGCGTCGCGAACTCGACGCCGCCGCCGGGGTTGGGCTCGATCTCCAGCCAGACGTGGCCGAACTGCCCGTGTCCGCCGGTCTGCTTCTTGTGGCGGCCCTCGACCTGGGTGTGGCCGCGGATCGTCTCGCGGTACGGGATCCGTGGCGGCCGGGTCACGACCGATGTCCCGAACTTGCGCTTGAGGCGCTCGCCCAGCACGCTGATGTGGCTGTCGCCCTGGGTCCACAGGAGCTGCTCGCCGGTCTCGGGCTGGCGCTCCATGCGGACGGTGGCGTCCTCCTCGAGCAGTCTCGACAGGGCGCTCGAGAGCTTGTCCAGGTCGGCCTTCGTCTCCGGCTCGATGGCCACCGCGAGGGTCGGCCCGGGGAAGGCGGGCCGGGGCAGCTCGATGGGCCGCTCCCGCGAGCAGAGGGTGTCGCCGGTGCCCGTGCTGACGAGCTTCGCCACGGCACCGATCTCGCCCGGTCCGATCTCGCCGGTCAGCTCCTGGTCCTTGCCCTTGAGGTAGAGCAGCTGGCCGATCCGCTCTTCCTCGTTGCGGGACGGGTTCCAGACATGGTCGTGCGAGCGGACCACGCCGGAGAAGACGCGGAAGTAGGTCAGGCGGCCGACGAAGGGGTCCGCCGCCGTCTTGAAGACCTGCAGCGCGAGCGGACCGTCGCGGTCGCAGGACACCTCGATGGCCTCGCCGCCCTTGCCGCGTGCCTTGAGCGGCGGCTCCTCCGCGGGGGAGGGGAGGTAGCGCACGATCGCGTCGAGCAGGCCCTCCACGCCGATCTCCTTGTCGGACGCGGCCACGACCACCGGCGCGAGCACGCTCTCGCGGACGCCCTTGTGGAGGCACGCGTCGAGCTCGGCGTCGCTGATCTCCTCGCCCTCGAGGTACTTGGTGAGCACGTCGTCGTCGGCTTCGGCGGCGGCTTCGAGGAGCTGGTCCCGGCGGCGCGCGACCTCCGCTTCGAGGTCGGCCGGGATGGCGACCTCGGACCGCTTGCCCTTCTCGTACGTGTAGGCCTTGCGGTGCACCAGGTCCACGTAGCCGTGGAAGGTGTGGGCCGCGCCCATGGCCAGGTGCAGCGGCGCGATCTTGGTGCCGAACTCGGTCCGCAGCTCGTCCAGGGCGCGATGCGGATCCGCGTTCTCCCGATCGCACTTGGTGAGCACGAAGATGGCCGCCTTGCCACCCTGGCGCGCGAGCGAGATGGCGGTCTCGGTTCCGGCCTCGACGCCGCCCGAGGCGTCCATGAGGATCAGGGCCGCGTCGGCGGCGAGGAACCCTTCCACGACCTCGCCCACGAAGTCGGCGTAGCCAGGCGTGTCGAGCAGCGTGACGCGGTGATCGTCGTGCTCGAGCATCCCAACGGCCAGCGAGAGCGACAGCTTGCGCTTCTGCTCCTCGGGCTCGAAGTCGAGGCTGGCCGTGCCGTCCTCGACACGGCCGAGGCGGGTGAGGGCGCCGGCAGCGTGCAGGAGGTGCTCGGCGAGCGTGGTCTTGCCGGCGCCCGCGTGGCCGGCCAGGACGACATTGCGGAGGCGCTCGGGGGGGACGCTCTTCATGCGGACCTCAGGCATTGGGCAGGGCTGGACGGGTGGCCGTCCGGGGAGTCGGGTCCGGCCATGATAGTAGAATCCGGGCCGATGTCCGGCCATTCCAAGTGGTCCCAGATCAAGCGCCAGAAGGGCGCCAACGACGCGCGACGCGGCGCGGCCTTCACCAAGGTCGCCCGCGAGATCGCGATCGCCGCGCGCGCCGGCGGCCCCGACCCCGACGCCAACTACCGGCTGCGCATCGCCATGGACAAGGCGCGCGCCATCAACATGCCGATGGACAACATCAAGCGCGCCATCGAGCGCGCCACCGGGTCGGGCGAGGGAGAGCAGTTCGAGGAGATCGTCTACGAGGGCTACGGGCCCGGCGGCGTGGCGATCCTCGTCGAGGCGGCCACGGACAATCGCAACCGCACCGCGGCCGAGGTGCGGGCCATCTTCTCCAAGGCCGGCGGCCAGCTGGCCGGGGCCGGCGCGGTGGCCTGGCAGTTCGAGCCTCGCGGCGTGGTGACCCTTCCGCGCGCGGGCCAGGACGCCGACGAGGTGACCCTGCTGGCGATCGACGCGGGGGCCGAGGACGTGGACACCGACGCCGGGGAGACGATCGACGTCTACACCACGCCACACGACCTCGAGGCCCTGCGGCGTTCGCTGGAGACAGCGGGCGTGAAGGTGGAGTCGGCGGAGATCACGATGCAGGCCCGCAACACCGTCGAGGTCGACCCCGGCCACGCCCGCCAGAACCTGCGCCTCATCGAGGCGCTCGAG
>DATHCS010000044.1:0-3069 GCA_035319405.1 Candidatus Dormiibacterota bacterium
TGGGAGTCGAACCACCGGCCATCGATGTCTGGGATTACGCCGACCAGGACGGCCGGCTGTCGGTCACGCCCAGCGCCTCCTGACCCAGGCGACCGGGCGATCCGTCGGTGCCAGGTGAGCGCTTCGTGAGCACCTGGCGCCGATCGCTGTCCCTCCCGGTCATGGTCGTGCTGATCGTCGCAGCGTGCACCTCACCGGCCGCAAGCACGCCCGCCGAGACCGCCTCGCCCACCTCGTCCGCGACCGTCGCCTGCGCCACCCCTCCCCCGCCGCTGCCCACGATCGGCCAGCCGGCCGACGACGGGGCGCGGATGGTCAAAGTCGAAACGCTGGACGATCGCACGCGCGATCTCACCATCGAATCGCCGGCCGTGGGAACGGTGATGGTCCGCCTGCTGCTGCCACGCACGTTCGCGTCGCAGCCTGAGGCCCGATTCCCCGTGCTCTACCTGCTCCACGGTGGCGGTGGCGAGTACACCGACTGGACGCAGAACACCAACGTCGAGGCGTACACCGCGCCGACGGACCTGCTGGTGGTGATGCCCGCGGCGAGCTCGTCGGGCCTCGACGGCTGGTACACCGACTGGGCCGAGGGCGGCACGTGCGGGCCCCGGCTCTGGGAGACCTTCCACCTCACCGAGCTGCGCCAGCTCCTCGAGCGCAACTGGCAGGCCGGGGATCGACGTGCGATCGCGGGGCTCTCACTGGGCGGCTACGGCTCGATCACCTACGCCGCCCGCCACCCGGGGCTCTTCACGGCGGCCGCCTCGTACAGCGGCGCCCTCGACCTGCGGGGGTACTTCGAACGGTTCCCGGATCCCTACGAGGCAGCCCGCTGGGGCGACCCGGCCACCGACGCCTCGAACTGGGACGCCCACGACCCCATCGAGCTCGCGCCGCAGCTCCGTGGCACCGCCGTCTACCTCTCCTTTGGGACCGGCCAGCCCGGGCCGCTCGATCCGCCCGGCACCGACCAGGACCAGCTCGAGGCCTTCATCAGCGGCGGCAACCAGCGCTTCCTAGCCGCCCTCACGAGCGCGGGCATCTCGGCCACCGTCGATGCGTACGGCCCGGGTACGCATTCGTGGCCGTACTGGGATCGGCAGCTGCGGGCCTCGCTGCCCTTGCTGCTGCGCGCGCTGGGCGAATCACCCGCGGCGACGTCCTCACCGTAGTCGGGTCGGAAGGTCCGCTCAGCCCTCCGCGGTGAACATCCGCCGCACCAGGATGCGCGGGAACCCGGCGCTGCGAGCCCCGGTCATCAGCACGCGCTCGAAGCCGACGCGATCGAACATCGAGGTCAGCCCGACGTAGCCGAACCCGACGTCGACCCGCCGGCCGGCGGGATCGATCGGGTAGGCCTCGACACCCGGGGCGCCCGCCTCGCGCGCGGCTGCGACGACGCCCTCGAGCAGCGCCGAGGCGACCCCACGGCGCCGGTAGCCGACACGCACCCGGAAGCAGCCGATCGACCACACGGGCTGATCGTCCACCGCCGGGATGGTCCGGGAGCGCATCAGGCGCGGCGTGCTCGCACGCACGCCGACGCCGACCCACCCGACGGGCGTGTCGTCGATGTAGGCGATGAAGCCGGGTGGTGGTGACGCGGCCATCTGGCGCCGCAGCGTGTCGGGGCGGGACTCGCCCGTCCGTCGCGCGACCTCGTCCCTGCCGCGCCACGCCTGGCACCAGCAGCCGTGCTCGCCGTCGCCACCGAGGAGCATCGCCACGTCATCCCAGCGCTCAACGGTCGCCGGTCGGATGTCGAAGGCGTCGGCACCTGCCACGGCAGGAAGTCTATTCGGCCGAGTCCTCCCAACGAACACGGGCCGGCCCGAGCACGCCGGGCAGCGGCAGCGACACGGCCTCCGCTTCGACCGCGTCGCGCTCGCCACGTGAGAGGCGACGCCAGGGGTGGATCGACACGTCGGCCTGCGATCGTCGCCAGGTCCCGGCCAGCTCGCCACCGACGAGCAAGGCCCCGGGCCACACGCGCGGCGTCCAGAGCGAGGTTCGCCGAGTCGTGTCCGGCACCAGCAGGTCGCGATCCGCCCCCTGCAGGAGGAAGAAGGCGTCCCCGCTCGGCAGGAGGCGCGCCGGCGCCGCGGGGGCTGCCGGAGCGCGGAAGACCGCTTCGTCGCTCGCGAGGATCCACCCGTCACCGATCGGAGCGCGTGCCGGAGCCAACGATGCGGCGAGCGCGTGGAAGGCACCCTGAGCGCGGACCGGCACGATGCCGGCCCAGTCGGAGAAGCCCGCCACGGTCCCCGGCCCGAAGACGTGCAGGTAGCGGCGGGCGAGCTCGAGGCGGGCCTCGACGACGTCCATGTCTGGCGCCGCCACCGTCCAGACGGTCGGCTGGCGGGCACCGTCCCAGTCGATCAGGACCCTGCCCGTCGGCGCCGCATAGCGCAGCTGGTTGGGGTGGATCCCCAGGGCGTGCCCCGCCTGCCCATAGCTCATGCGGCGGCCGTCCAGGTAGGTCTCCAGCCGGTCGGCCAGCTCTTCCGCGAGCTGGCGCTTCCGTCCGCGGTCCGGGCATCTCCCGAGCGTGAAGATCGCGCGGTCCGCGTCCGCGACGACGTAGGCACTGAAGCGCGGGCCCCACAGCTGGACCAGCGATGGGTCGTCCAGGGCCGTCGGTCCGATCCCGCGCACCCGCGCATGGAGCGAGTGGAGTGCCGCGCGCGGCACGCTGTCCTGGAGGCCCGCCCAAGCGGCCTGACGAAGGGCGTCCGGGCCCGATGGCAGCCGCTGGTCGAGTGCGCCGACCCTCCTTCGGAAGGCCAGGATCTGGGCGCGGCTGAGCTCGAGCCGAGGCCCCGTCACGTCAGCTCACGAACCGGGCGTGCGCCATTCCCTCATCATGATGGCCGTGTTGGGTGACATGCGGGTGATCCTGGAGATCGGCAGGAAGCGCCGGGTCGTCGCGGGCGCCATGGACTGGCCCGGCCTCGACCGCTGGGGCGCCTCGGAGGACGATGCGCTGGCGAAGCTCTCGGCCTACCGGCCCCGCTACGCCGGCGTTGCGGAACGGGCCGGTCTGTCGACCGAGTTCGGGCGATCGCG
>DATHCS010000045.1:0-2397 GCA_035319405.1 Candidatus Dormiibacterota bacterium
TCGTAGACCGCCAGCACGTCGCGCGCCAGGTCGGCGCGGATCTTGTGGGCGAGGTCCACCAGCTCCGGCCGCTTCTTGAGCAGCGGCAGGACGGCCACCTTGTAGGGCGCCAGGTCGGGATGGAGGCCGAGCACGACGCGCGTCTCGCCGCGCACCTCCTCCTCGCGGTAGGCGTCGATGAGGAAGGTGAAGGCGGCGCGGTCGGGTCCGCCGGCTGTCTCGACGATCCACGGCACGAAGCTCTCGTTCGTGGCCGGATCGAAGTACTCCAGGTTCTGGCCGCTCTCCTTCTGGTGGCGGCCCAGGTCCCAGTCACCGCGGTTGTGGATGCCCTCGAGCTCCTTCCAGCCGAATGGGAAGCGGTACTCGACGTCGACCGCCTTCTTGGCGTAGTGGGCCAGCTCGTCCGGCGCATGCTCGCGGAAGCGCAGCCGCTCGGGCGTGACGCCGAGGCCGGTGTACCAGTCCCAGCGCCGGGGCAGCCAGGCCTCGAACGCGGCCGCGGCCTCGTCCGGGCGCACGAAGTACTGCATCTCCATCTGCTCGAACTCGCGCATGCGGAAGACGAAGTTGCCGGGGCTGATCTCGTTGCGGAAGCTCTTGCCGATCTGCGCGATGCCGAAGGGCAGCTTCTTGCGCGTGCTCTGCTGCACGTTCTTGAAGTTGATGTAGCTGCCCTGCGCGGTCTCGGGGCGCAGGTAGACCACGGCCGCCTCCTCCTCGACCGGGCCCATGTGCGTCTTGAACATGAGGTTGAAGCGGCGCGGCGGGCTGAGCGGACCTCCGTCGATCGGGCAGCGCAGCCCCAAACGCGCCACCACGCCCTCGTCGCGCAGCTCGGTGGCCGAGAGGCCCTCGGCACCCGGCAGCTCATCGAGCCGGAAGCGCCGGTGGCACGTCCCGCACTCGACGAGCGGGTCGCTGAAGGAGGCCACGTGCCCCGAGGTGACCCACACCTGGGGATGCATCAGGATGCCGGCGTCCAGGCCCACGATGTCGTCGCGCTCCTGGACCATCGCCCGCCACCAGGCCCGCTTGACGTTGTTCTTCAGCTCCACCCCCAGCGGCCCGTAGTCCCACACCGCGTTGATGCCGCCGTAGATCTCCGAGCTGGGGAAGACGAAGCCGCGCCGCTTGCTGAGCGAGACGATGGTCTCGAGCTCAGCCAGGGCGGGCGCGGGATCGGGTTCGGGACGGGGCGCGGGCGCGGCGCTCACGGGTCGCTCGGGGCTCCTCTGGGACGGACAGTGCGGCAAGGCCATTCTCGCACGGCGGTCGGGCGGAGCGGGGTCAGGACCCCCCGCCGCCGGGAGCAGAGCCTCAGTCGCGGCTAGGGCACGCCGTGGCGCACCTCGTCCAGAAAGGCCAGCGAGCGCGCCTCCCGCTCGAGCGCGTGGCGCATGTAGCGGCGCATCGCCGACTCGACCTCCGCCTCAACGGATGACGGCAGCCGCAAGGCGGCGAGCGCCTCGATGTCCAGGCGCCGGTAGGCCCGCAGCACCTTCAGCGCGCTGAGCGACAGGCCGACCGTCTCGGCGGGCGGGCCGGGATGGCGCTCACAGAGGACGCCCCCGAGCGCCGGCACCCAGCGGAAGGTCTCGTCGGCCTCGAGCACCCGGTCGCACTCGACGCAGCGCTCGACCTCGGGGCGCACCCCGAGCGCATCGGCCAGGCCGAACTCGAACCATCGGGCCACGCGGCCCGGGTCCATCCCGTCGTCGAGCAGCTGGAACGACCGGCGCAGCAGGGCGAAGATGGTGTAGGCGGCGGCGCGCTCCTCGGTCGCCCGCTCGGCCAGCTCGCCCAGGTACCAGGCGGTGGCCGCCGACTCCAGGCGGTCGCGCAGGCGCAGCCACGCCTCGGCCACGCTGGCCTGCGTGACCACGTCGAACGTGCGGCCGCGCGCCAGGAGCAGCTGCAGCTCCGCGAACGGCTCGAGGGCCCCGCCCAGTCGGCTCGTGGGGCGGCGCACGCCCTTCGCGATCACGCGCAGCTTGCCGTCATGCGGGGTGAGGATCGTCAGCACCCGGTCCGCCTCGCCCAGCTCGAAGCGGCTGAGGACGATGGCGGTCGTCTTGTAGAGGCGCGGTGCGGGCACGCCGCCACCCTAGCACGGGGCCGCCGGCCGAACGCGCGACGCCACGGATCGCGGCTGGCCGCGTGCCGACCGGAAGCGCCAGCCAGCAATCCGGCCGAGGCACCCGGACGAATACCCGATTGACGCCGGTGCGGTCGCGTCCCCCGCACCGGCGCCTCCATGCTCGGCCGCCGTCGCTGGGTCCTCGTCGGCCCCCTTGACGTCCCGGGCCGCACAGAGTGACGCGAAGGGCACGGTTGCACTGCCCAGCACTGGGGGCTGGCATCCATGCTCCGGATTGGTATCATGTTTTCTGTGCT
>DATHCS010000046.1:0-2188 GCA_035319405.1 Candidatus Dormiibacterota bacterium
AGTCGCGCGGCGCGCTCCCCGACGCCACCGGCCGCCACTTCGCGGACCTCGTGGCGGACGCCGCCTCCCCGATCGACGACGTCCGCGGCACCGCGCGGTACCGCGTGCATTCCCTGTCCGTCATGGCCCGGCGCGCGCTGGTCTGGGCGTGGAACGACTTCCGGAGGGTGTGACCATCATGCGCATCACCTGCACCGTCAACGGCGAGCCGCAGCAGGCCGACGACGTCTGGGAGGGCGAGAGCCTGCTCTACGTCCTGCGCGAGCGCCTGGGCTTCCCCGGGTCGAAGAACGCGTGCGAGCAGGGCGAGTGCGGATCGTGCACCGTCTACCTCGACGGGGTGCTGGCCTGCTCCTGCCTGGTGGCGGCCGGCCAGGCGCAGGGACGCGACGTGCGCACCGTCGAGGGCCTGGCGTCCGGCGACGAGCTGTCCGGCATCCAGCAGGCGTTCCTCGAGGCGGGCGCGGTCCAGTGCGGCTTCTGCACGCCGGGGCTGCTGGTCGCCGCGCACGACCTCATCGAGCGGCAGGCCGAGCCGGGCGACGCGGAGATCCGCGAGGCGCTGGCCGGCAACCTGTGCCGGTGCACCGGCTATGAAAAGATCATGGAAGCGGTCCGGCTGGCCGCCCAGCGGGCGAATGCGAGCTGACGATGGACACGACCATAGTGCTCAACGGCTGCGCGGTGGTGACCGTGGACGGGCGGCGCACCGAGCACGACAGCGGCCACGTCATCGTCGAGGGCGGGCGGATCAGCGCCGTCGCCGACGGCCCGGCCCCCGCCGGTCTGCCCGGCGCCCGGTACGTCGACGCCACGGGCTGCCTGGCCACGCCCGGCCTGGTGAACACCCACCATCACCTCTACCAGTGGGCCACGCGCGGCCTGGCCGTGGACTCCACCCTGTTCGGCTGGCTCACCGAGCTGTACCCGGTGTGGGGCCGCATCGACGCCGAGATCGTGTTCGCGGCGGCCCGGGGGGGCCTGGCCTGGCTGGCCACCACCGGCTGCACCACCACCACCGATCACCACTACGTCTTCCCCCGCGGCGGCGGGGACGTGCTCGCGGCCGAGATCAGCGCGGCGCGCGAGGTCGGGCTGCGCTTCCACCCGACCCGGGGCTCGATGGACCTGGGGCAGAGCCACGGCGGCCTGCCGCCGGACAACGTGGTCGAGGACATCGACGAGATCCTGGCCGCCACCGAGGCCGCCATCGACACCCACCACGATCCGGCGCCCGGGTCCATGGTGCGGATCGGGGTGGCGCCGTGCTCGCCGTTCACCGTGACCGAGGAACTGCTCACCCAGACGGCCGCGCTGGCCCGCCGCAAGGGCGTGCGGCTGCACACCCACCTGGCCGAGACGATGGACGAGGACACCTACTGCCGCGAGCACTTCGGCGGCTCGCCGGTGGACTACATGGAGGGCCTCGGCTGGCTCGGGCCCGACGTGTGGCTCGCCCACGCGGTCCACCTCGACGACGCCGCGCTGGCCAAGGTGGCGGCCACCGGCACCGGCGTCGCCCACTGCCCCTCATCCAACGCACGGCTCGGCTCCGGCATCGCCCGGGCGCGCGACATGCGCGACGCCGCGGTCCCGGTCGGCCTGGGGGTCGACGGGGCCGCCTCCAACGAGGCCTGCTCGCTGATCGAGGAGGTCCGGCACGCGCTGCTGTTCGCCCGGGCCCGCGGCGGACCCACCGAGCTGACGGTGCGCGACGCGCTGGAGATGGGCACGATGGGCGGGGCCCGGGTGCTCGGCCGCGAGGACGAGATCGGCTCCCTGGAGGCCGGCAAGCTGGCCGACATCGCGCTCTGGCGGCTGGACACGCTGCCGCACATCGACATCCATGACCCGGTCGCCGCGCTGGTGCTCGGCGCGCCGCCGCCGCTGGAGCTGCTGCTCGTCCAGGGCCGGCCGGTGGTCGAGCACGGGCGGCTCGTGACCATCGACGAGGACGAGGTGGCCGCCACGGCGGGCGCCGCCAACCGCAGGCTGCTGAACCTGGCTGGAGTGAGCTGATGACCGTACCGACCAGGCCCACGGGGGCACCGCAAGGCCTGACCACCCCGGTGACCGCGGGGGTGGGCGCGAGCCCGCTCCGCCCGGACGGGACGCCCAAGGTCAAGGGCGAGTTCGCCTACGGCAGCGACATGTGGACGGACGACATGATCTGGGGGGTCACGCTGCG
>DATHCS010000047.1:0-3922 GCA_035319405.1 Candidatus Dormiibacterota bacterium
CCGAACAGCGCCCAGCCCTGGCGCTGGTCGCCGGCCATGCGGCCGAAGGTGTAGGTCAGCGAGAAGGGGATGGCGATCTCGGCGAACATCGAGAGCCAGTTGGTGATGGGCGTGGGGTTCTCGAAGGGATGGGCGGCGTTGGCGTTGAGGAAGCCGCCGCCGTTATTGCCCAGCTGCTTGATCGCCTCCTGGCTGCCGATGGGGCCGATGGCGATCGTCTGGTGCACGCCCTGCAGGGTCGTCGCGTCCACCGGGCCGTTGAGGGTCTGGGGCATGCCCTGCCAGATGAAGACGATGGTCAGGAGCACCGAGAGGGGCAACAAGAGGTACAGCGTGCCGCGCACGATGTCGACCCAGAAGTTGCCGATGGTGGCCGCGCCCCGGCGCACCAGGCCGCGCACGAGCGCGATGGCGATGACCAGCCCGAACGAGGCGGAGAGGAAGTTCTGGACCGTGAGGCCCAGCATCTGGGTGAGGTTGCTCATCGTGGTCTCACCCAGGTAGTTCTGCCAGTTCGTGTTGGTGGTGAAGCTGACCGCGGTGTTGAGGGCCAGCATCTCCGGCACCGGCGCCTGGTTCTGCGGGTTCAGGGGCAGGACGGCCTGGAACCGCTGCAACGCGTAGAGCGCCACGATCGAGAAGATCGTGAAGACGAGCGCGGACAGCGCGTAGTGGCGCCAGTCCTGCTCGCGCTCGGGGTCGATGCCGCCGACGCGGAACAGGAACCGCTCGACCGGCTGCAGCCAGCGCATGAAGCGAGGCGGCTTCCCCGCCATGACGTCGGCGATGTAGCGACCGAGGAATGGCGTCACCAGGAGCACCGCGCCGAAGAGGGACGCAGCGAAGATGAGGTCTTGGGGCTGCATGGATCAGAAATCCTCGGGACGCAGCAGCGTGAGCAGCAGGTAGAAGCCGACCGCGACGGTAAGGATCGCGACGACGAGGTCGACGACGTTCATCGGCGCATCAGCAGGGCGCAGCCCTCGATCAGGCCCCACATGAGGAGGCCCGAGAGGGCGATGAAACCGACCACGAACAGATCGGTCACGAGACCTCCCTTCCTTGCTTGCTGAGCAGCCGCTCGATGGTCGCCCGCAGCGTTTCCATGGCGAACGGCTTGGGCAGGTACCCGGCGAGGTGGTACTGGGCGAGACGACGGGGGTTGGCCGGGATCGCGCTGATCGCCACGACCGGAGGATCGCCGGAATTGGCGAGCGAGTCGCCCCGCATGAGGGCCCAGCCGGTCTCGCCCGGCAGGTTGATGTCGAGGAGCACGAGCGACGGCCGGAGGCCACGCTCGAGCTGGTCGATGGCGGCCTCGACGGTCGGCACGATCTCGCTGCGGTACCCGTGTGCCGTCAGGTTGGCAACCAGCAGCTCACCGAAGGTGGCGTCGTCCTCCACGATCAGGATCGGCTTGAGCTGGGATTCGCGTTTAGCGGACATCCCGGGGCCCGACCAGCACCGCCACTCGCCCGTCAGGGTGCCGGTCCAGCGCGAAGCAGACGCCGTAGCGCTGCGCGATGGCGGCACCGCTTGGGGCGACCGACTCGGCGGCCGCGATCGAGCCCAGGCTGACGCGCGAGGCGACCCCGGAGGCGACCAGGCGGACTGCCCCCTCGATCATCTCGAGGGCGCGCTCCCGCACCTCATCGGCAGGCTCTGAGGGCACGACCCGCAGCGGTTCCATGCCCCGGACGCTACGCCGGGCTGCCAAGAGGCAGCGAGCGCCCGCAGCGTCCGCGCCCTCAACAGGCGCTCAACACCGGGGCGCCTGGGCCTACTCCGGGTCGCGCACCCGGTAGCCCACGCCCGGCTCGGCCTCGATGAGCTTGCCCGCCCGGCCCGCCGGATCGGCCGCCGAGAGCTTGCGACGCAGCCGGCTGACGTAGACGTGGAGGTAGTGCGCCTCCTCGTCGTACGCGTCGCCCCAAACCGCGCGGAGCAGTCGTCCCCTGGTGACGACGCGTCCGGGCTGCGCGAGCAGGACGCGCAGCAGCTCGAATTCGCGCGGGGTGAGCTCGACCGGTCGGCCGGCCACGTGCACGAGGTGCTGCGAGGCATCGAGCTCGATGGGCCCGGCTCGCACGACGCCCTGGGCATCGGCGGCCGGACCCGCCGCACGGCGCAAGAGGGCCGTGACACGCGCGTGCAGCTCGGCCATGCCGAACGGCTTCGTCACGTAGTCGTCGGCGCCCTGCTCGAGGGCCGTCACCTTGTCCCGCTCGAGCCCGCGAGCCGAGAGGACCAGGATCGGCGTGGTCGCCTCCTTGCGCACGCGTTGCACCACGGCCAGGCCGTCGAAATCCGGCAGGCCCAGGTCGAGCAGGATCAGGTCGGGCCGGCGGGCCTCCCAGTGGCGGAACGCCTCCCGCGCCGTGCCTGCCTCGTCGACCATGTAGCCATGCGCCACGAGGGAGCCGCTGACGGATCGACGGGTCGTCGCGTCGTCCTCGACGAGCAGCAGGTGGATCGCGCCCGTCACGCCTCGGCCCCGGTGGCTCCGTCCGGCGGCGGGGGCGCGGTGGGCAGCCGCAGGCGCACGGCGAGCCCGCCCAGCTCGCTCCGCTCGGCAATGACGCTGCCGCCCATCGCCTCGACGAGGCCCTTGACCACGCTCAGGCCGATGCCCAGGCCGCGCCGAGATGAGGCCTCGGTGCTGCGCGCCCGGTAGAACTTCTCGAACAGTCGCGGCAGGTCGGCCTCGCCAACGCCCTTGCCACCGTCCTCGACGGTCAACTCGAGCGTCATGCGCCCCACGGCTCGCGCTCGCACGCGCACGGGCACGTCCGAGCCACCGTGGCGCGCGGCATTCTCCAGGAGGTTCGTGAGCGCTTCGTCGACGTACACGGCATCGACGAGGACGGGCGGCAGATCGGCCGGCAGCTCGACGGTCAGACGGCCCGGCGCGAACACCGAGCGCATGCGCTCGATGACCGGCTCGACGACCTCGTCGAGCTCGAAGACCTCCAGCTCGGGCTTCAACGCGCCGCCCTCGATGCGGCTCATGTCGAGCAGGTTGCGGACGATGCGGTTGAGCCGCTCGGCCTCCAGGTCGATGGTCCGGGCGACCGCGTGGCGCTGCTCGGCGGGCGGCTCTGCGGCAGGATCCATGAGCATCCCTGCCGCGGCGCGGATGCTCGCCAGGGGTGTGCGCAGGTCATGCGAGACCGAGTCGAGCAGCGCGCTCTTCAGGGCATCGCTCTGACGGGCGACTTCCAGCGCCGTCGCCTCGCGGGCCAGCGCGTCGCGCCGCAGGGCGAGGCCGAGCTGGTCCGCCGCGAGGGCGAGCAGCCGCGTCTCCTCGCGGTTGGGGTCGCCGCGGGCCCGCTCGCGCGTGGCCAGAAGGTAGCCCAGCAGGTCCTCGTCGGCTTCCACCTTGACGCGGTAGGTGCGCTCCTCGGTCGCCCGCAGGCGCAGCCGGCGCGACGGCTCGGCCGTGAGATGGGTGCGCACCCAGTTGGCCGGCAGGTCGCCCGGCGTGCGGGACAGCGTCGAGACGGTGGCCGGGTCCGGCGGCGGCCCCTCCCCGGAATCGGCAAGGACGTGCTCCCGGCCGGCCTGCAGGGCGATCAGCCAGGCGCGGTCGAGGCGTGCATCGTGCTGCAGGTTCGCCAGCACCTGGCCCACGGCGTCGCCCAGCTGCGGCACCGTGGCCAGCGTGCGGCTGATGCGGAAGAGGGCCTGCGATTCCTCCGCCCGCCTCGTGGCCTCGGCCGCCCGGCGGGCCTGCAGCGCGGTCAGCTGCCCGATCGACACGGCCACCAGCAGGAAGAGCACCAGGTTGAGCCACTCGCGAGGGTCCGAGACGGTGAACGTGTAGAGCGGCTGGATGAAGAAGAAGTCGTAGAGCAGGAAGGCCGCCACGGAGCAGGCGACCGCCGCCCACGTGCCGAAGATGAGGGCCACGGCCACGACCGCC
>DATHCS010000048.1:0-2838 GCA_035319405.1 Candidatus Dormiibacterota bacterium
CACATCGGCCGCAGCTCGCGCGGCGGCCCCGGAAGGGCCACGATCAGCCGGCCGTCGGGTCGTTCCACCCACCAGCCGGGCGCGGTGCCCTGACCGTTGCGCAGGGGCACGGCGCTGGGGATCAGCCAGGCCTGCTTGCGATTGCCCTCCGGCATCACGATGCCGCGCCGCTCGAAGAGGCCGCGCAGCTCGGCCTCGAGGTCGGGGTCGACGGCCACGGGTTCGCCGCAGACCGCCGCGATGGCCTCGCGCGTGAGGTCGTCCGGGGTCGGGCCCAGCCCGCCCGTGGTGAGGACGAGATCGCTCCGGGTCAGCGCCGCCTGGAGCGCCTGGCAGACGTCGTCCAGGCGGTCGGGCAGCAGCGTCAGGCGCTGGACCACGACCCCCAGCTCGGTCAGCCCTGCCGCCAGCTCGCCGCCGTTGGTGTCGCGGGTGCCGCCGGTCGTCAGCTCGCTGCCGACGGCCAGCAGCTCGGCGGTCTCGATGTGGCGGGCCATGAGTCCACACGGTAGCGCAGCGGACCGCGCCGTGGCCCGAGGGCAGACCGAATGGCCCTAGGCATCGCGCGGCCGGCGGTGGCAAGGTGGGGCCATGTTCGATCCCCACGCCACGATCCTCACCGCTCGCTGCGGCCGGCGTCACCGCGTCCCGGTGACGTTCCAGCAGGCGCGCGACGGCGCCACGATGCGCTGCCCCCGGTGCAACGAGGCGGTCGTCATCGAGGGCGACGAATTCGCCCACCGGTTACGCGAGGCGGAGCGGGCCCTGGACGGCCTGCGCCGGTCCATGAGCCGCTACGGACAGTAGCCCGGCACGACGGGCGGCAGCCCTCTGACCGCCGCCCTGGGCTACCATGGGCGGTAGCCGTCGGGCCTGCGAGGGCGGCACGGGTCCCTGAGCGCCCACTGCGAGGACCACCCAGCTGAACGCGAACGAACTCCCCGGTCAGCCACGCGCGTCCGATCCGGCCACCCCGCCGGCGGCAGGCGGCTCGCCGCCGGGCGGAGGTGCGGGAGCGGCCGGCTCGCCGCCGCCTTCCGGTGGCGCTCCACCGGGTGGATCGCCGCCCGGCGGTCGCCGGCGACGACGCGGCGGCGCCGGCTTCGATGAGCTGATCGCCCAGGCGCGCCGGGCCATCGAGGCCGGCCGGCGTCTCGCCCAGGCCCACCTGGCACTCCTGCGCGCCGAGCTGGGGGAGATCGCCGGCGAGATCGGCACCATCGTCGCGCAGGCAGGCGCCATCCTCGCCATCGCCATCTTCGCGGTCCTGCTGCTGACGATCGGCACGACCCTCTTCCTCGGCGAGTGGCTCTTCGGCTCGATGGGCTGGGGCGTGCTGCACGGCGTGCTGCTCTCGGTCGCGCTCATCGTGACGATCGGCCTGGTCATCGTCGAGGCCCCCGGCCGGTTCCACGCGTACGGGCTCCTGGCGGGCCTGGGGACGGGGCTCGTGACGCTGCTGATCCTGGGCACCAACAGCCTGCGCAAGCTGGCCGAGAGCGCCGGGCAGGCGCTGCTCGACCGCGGCGCCAGCCTCGACCCGGCCTGGGCGCCCGTGATCGCCGCGATGGGCCTCACCGCCATCATCCTGGGTGTCCTGCTGCTGATCGTGGGCTGGCGCGTCGGCGCCGGGCGCGGCGGCATCTACGGACTGGTGGGCGGGCTCATCCTGGGCCTGCCGCTGGGCGCGTTCCTCGGCGGCCTGACGTGGAGCCTCAACGGGGCCGTTGCCGCGGCCATCGCGGTGGGGCTGTTGACGTGGCCCATCGTGACCGCGCTGACGCTCGTGCGTTCGGACTTCGACGCCTCGCAGCGGTTCCGCCGCCTCTGGCCGCGTGAGACGTATCGGGCGGCCATGGAGACGCGCGCGTTCCTGGAGGAGCAGATGGAGGAGCACATGCCGACCCGGGGCGGACGGCCATGAGTGGCTCGCCCGCGACGCCGCACCCGGGGGCCGGCGCACCGCCGACACCGCCGGTCGCCCCGGACATCGAGGCGCCGGAAGGCCTGGACCTCGGCGCTCCCCGCCCCGAGAACGCGCCCCTGGTGAGCGAGATCGCCACCGCGCGCGCCGATCTCGCCGGCCAGCTCGACGTGCTCGACGCGACCGCCCGCGAGGCGCTCAACCCGGCCAACTTCGCCCGACGGAACACCGGCAAGCTGGTCGGGGGGACGGCCGCCGCCGGCTTCCTCGCCATCGGCGGGCCGGGCCGCGTGGCGCGACGCATCGGACGCGCGCTGCGCGGCGATCGGCCCCCCGCGCAGGTCAAGCAGCTCCTGCCCGACGAGCTGTCGAAGCTGGTCGAGGGCATGGGCCCCGACGGCGACGCCGTGCGGGCGAACCTCGATCGGGCGTTCGCGGACTACGTGCAGGGCCGCAAGAAATCGGAGCCGAGCGGCCCGCGCAGCCTGTGGCGCTTCGTGGATGCCGTCTCGCTGCCGATCGGCATCGCCATCGCGCGGCGCGTCTCGGATCGCATCGTCAATCCGCCCGCCAAGGACGAGGAACAGAACGGCTAGACTCGCGCCGGGCGAGTGGCGGAATGGCAGACGCGCCGGCCTTAGGAGCCGGTGCCGCGTGAGCGGCGTGTCGGTTCGACCCCGACCTCGCCCACCAGCCTGGGCTCGGTGCGACCGCCCGCCACCTATACTTCCCGGGCGATGAACGTCACCCTCACGCCGGCCGCCGGCAGCACCGTCGTGCTCGAGGTCGAGGTGCCGGCCGGCAAGCTGCAACGCTCTATCGACGAGTCGGTGCGCCACCTGGCGCAGCGAACGCGCGTGCCGGGCTTCCGTCCGGGCAAGGTGCCGCGGCCGATGCTCGAGCGGGCGCTCGGC
>DATHCS010000049.1:0-2424 GCA_035319405.1 Candidatus Dormiibacterota bacterium
GGGCCGCTGTCGATCCCGCTCCCGGGCTGGGGGAGCGGCGCCGGCTGTGCCCCGGCCTCCTCTACGCCCTCGCTCAGCGGGCTGACGTCGGGCGACCCGGGCTCCATGTCACGCGCCGGCCCCTCAGAAGAGGCTGGTGTAGGCGTGGACGAGAGCGTCGCCGGCGAACAGCGCGATCAGGGCCCCCAGGGCGAGGAACGGCGCGAACGGGATCGCCATCTTCCTGGCGCCCGACCCGTGCCGCGCGATGAGGACGACCGCCGGGATGAGCGCAGCGATCATCCCGAGCGGAAGGGCGACGGCGACCGCCCGGCCGAGCGCAACGCCCATCAGGAGCGCCAGTTTGACGTCCCCCATGCCCATCCCTCCCGGGTATGCAAGCGCCACGATCAGGAGGAAGGTGGCGGCGCCGACGCCGGCGATTGCCCATTCCGGGCTCGGCTCGGCGACCGTCATCAGTGCGCAGACGATCGCCGCGGCCGGGAGGACGACCAGGTTCGGGACGATCCGATGCGTGAGATCGGTCGCGGTGACGACGACGAGCGCAGCGCAGAAGACGGCCGCGGCGAGGGCGTGAAGCGAGAGCCCGAACGCGAAGATGCAGGCGGCGAGCAAAGCCGCGGTCGCGAGCTCCACGGCCGGGTAGATCGGGCCGATCGGGGTCCGGCAGGTCCGGCAACGGCCGCGCAGCAGGACGTAGCTGAGGAGCGGAACGTTGTCGTACCACGCGATCGGCGTCCGGCACGAGCGACAGGCCGAGCCCGGGTGGACGAGCGAGCGGTGCTCCGGCAGGCGGGTCGCAACCACGTTCAGGAAACTCCCGACCGCGAGCCCCGGGAGTACCACGAAGGCTCCGAGCGCGACGCTCATCTCAGGTCGCCGGGACGCCCAGCCTCACGCACGCCTCGCCGGCGCGGGAAGCAGGACGGCCGTGCCCGAATAGGGGGCCTTGCCATCCGGCTTGCCTCGCTCGGCGTAGGACGGGTTCCGGGCCAGCCTCAGGGTGACGATCGGGGCGCCCGTGTCCACGACCACCGACCCGGCCGCCGGTTCCTGTCCGACGACCGTGTTGCCCGCGAAACCCTGCACCGGCCCGAGTACCTGCCAGGCAAAACCGGAGTCCTGGAGGATGCCCTTTGCGAAGACGTACGCCTGGCCCGTGACCTGCGGAACCGTCAGTGTCTGGTTGGTCGCAGAGACGCTGACGAGAGTCGGCCGCTGGGGCGCAATCTGGTCGGCGGCGATCGTCAACGTCCCGCCTGCGATCAGGAGGCCGGCGAAGACGGCGATGACGCCACGGAAGAGAGCGGCTGCAAACCGGAGCATTCCCCCATTTCATCGGCTTTTCGCCGAGAAACTTGAGCCCGAGATCCTTGTAACACAGTGTTACTTGCGCCGACACGCGCCTACATGCGGCGCTTTCGAGGCTTGTAACACTGTGTTACTTGACCTGCGCCGCCCCGGACGGCCGCACCGCGGCCGCACCGCGGCTACTCGCCCGGGCTGACGATGTGGAAGACGAGCGGCTGCGTGCCGCCCGGCTTCGCGACGCCCGGGTCCGACCACTGAAAGGCCGTGCCGGCGAAGCCCTGGAACCACGCCTCATCCTGCGGATACGAGGATGCCGGCTGCAGCTGCAGGTGGAGATGAGGGCCGGTGGCGTCGCCCGTCTGCCCCACGAGGCCCACCGAATCGCCCGCCTTGAGCTGCGCCCCAGGGGTCACGGCCGGGTCGAGGTAGGAGAGGTGGCAGTACGTCCAGGTCTGGCCGTCGGTGGTCTGCATCGTGAACCCGGTGCCGCAGCGCTGGTCCCAGGTCCACGCGTAGAGCACGGTCCCGTCCGAGAGGGCGTAGAGCGGTGAGCCCTCCGGCGCGGCGATGTCCGCGGCCGGATAGTCGTGGTGGTAATGCGACACCGAGACGAGTGACGGCCCGCCTCCGACCGGGAACACGTAGTTGCCCGAGCCGTCGACGGGAGCACCCGACAGGATCTGCCGGGCGGGCGCGTTGAACGACGCTCCCCGCGCCTCGTCCTGAAGGCGGGTCAGCTTCGCCTCGGCCGCCGTCAGTCGCTGTTTCAGGCGATCCGCAACCGACTGCGCAGCGGTCGCGTCGGCGCCTGCCTGCCCGGCGACCTTCTGCTGGTCGAGCTGGCTCGAGAGCAGCGGCTGCGCGTCGGCTCGCGCCGCGAGGGCCTGGGCGTGCCCGGCGAGAGCCTGCGCGTGGTCGAGAGCGGCACGGTAGGCGTCGCTCGCGTTGGAGACCGCCGCCCGGGCATCGTCCAGCTTCGCCTGCAGGCGGTCGAGGGCGAAGACAGGGCGCTGCGCGGCGGGGAGATTCTGGAATGCGTCGGCAGTGGCGCCGGCGGACGTGCCGTACAGCTGGGCGAGCTGAAGGACCTCGTTCACGTACCAGTCGGCATGG
>DATHCS010000050.1:0-3587 GCA_035319405.1 Candidatus Dormiibacterota bacterium
ATGCCCCCGATGCTGAAGCCCGTCAGCTCGTCCGCTTCCCTGGCACTGGCGCGCCGCACGCCCGCGTCACCGACCACGGCGGCCAGGCGCTGCAGGTCGACGCGGTTCGCGCCGCTGGTCAGCACGAGGTAGGGCGTCAGGGTGCCGTCGGCCTCGGGAGCGACGAACACCAGGCTCTTGACGATCTGGCCAAGCTCCGCGCCGACCGCGGCGGCAGCCTCGGCCGCCGTGTGGGTGCTCTCGGGGAACGTGACGATCTCGAGCGTCACCCCCTTGCGGGCGGCGGCGTCGAGCACGCGCTGGTGCGCGACGAGCGTCTCGGGCACGGCCGGAGTCTAGCATCCCCCCGCCCGTCGTCCGGAGCCGCCGACGGCCCGGTCCCGCTCCCGCTACCATGCCCGCCCGTGCGCATCTTTCGCCGGGGTCGGCCGTCCCGGGCCGTGCAGTCACGTCTGCGTGGGAGCGAGACGTGGGCCTTCGACTGGGACGGCACGCTGCTCGACTCGATGGCGCGCACGCTGGCGGTGTACGAGCAGCTCTTCGCCGAGTTCGGGGTGGCCTTCGACGAGGCGGCCTTCCGCGAGCACTATTCGCCGGCCTGGCGCCAGATGTATCGCCGCGTCGGGCTGGCGCCGGAGGACTGGGACGCCGCCGACCGCCGCTGGGTGGAGCTCTATGAGACCGAGGTCACGGGCCTCGTGGCGGGGGCCGCAGACGCGCTGCGGACGCTACGTTCGAGAGGCGCCCGCCTGGCCCTGGTGACATCCGGCCACCGCCAGCGGGTCGAGCTGGAGCTGCGAGCCAACGGCCTCAGCGATGTCTTCGCCACGGCCGTCTACGGAGACGCGGTGCCCCACCAGAAGCCCGATCCAGCGCCACTGCTTCTGGCTGGCAAGTACCTGCGGACGGAGCCCGCGGGCCTCGTCTTCGTCGGCGATGCGGCGGACGACATGCAAATGGCCCGTCGGGCGGGAGCCTACGCGGTCGGCGTGCTCAGTGGTGCGGCTGATCGGAAGCGGCTGCGCAGCGCCGGCGCGCGCTGGGTCGCGCCGTCCGTGGTCGAGGTCGTGGCTGCCGCCACCTAGGTGCACCTGGTGTAGGATGCGATGACAACCTCATATGGGACAGGGGAGCGCCGCGAGGCGCTGAGAGTGCGGGTCGGTCCCGCAGACCCTTGGAACCTGATCTGGTTCGTACCAGCGAAGGGAGTCCGCGTCGCGACCTCCGTCCCAGCCCCACGGAGGTCGTTGCATGCCGAGGAACGAAGCAGAGGCCACGCCGGCGCCACTCGCGGCCGCCATCGTCGTCGCCGACGGCGACGTACCGTCGCGCGCCGAGCTCGACGCCGCGTGGCCCGGCTGGGCGGCCGGCGCGACGTACGTCGTGGCTGCGGATGGCGGCGCGACCGCGGCGGAGCAGCTTGGCCTCGCACTGGACCTCGTGGTCGGAGACATGGACTCGCTCGGCGCGGCGGACCGGGCGCGTCTCGAGGCGGCGGGCGTGCCGCTGCAGGCCTGGCCGACCGAGAAGGACGCCTCCGACCTCGAGCTGGCGGTGCAGGCGGCGCTCCTGCAAGATCCACAGCGGATCACCCTGCTCGGCGTGTTCGGCGGGCTTCGCCTCGATCACGCGCTGGCGGGGGCCGTGCTGCTGTCTCTGCCCGAGCTCATCGGCAGGGACGTCGTGTGCGTCGACGCTCGCCAGCGCGTGCGCCTGCTTCGAGGGCCTGCCGAGGCCCTCCTGCAGGGCCCCAGCGGTGACCTGGTGACGCTGCTGCCCTTCGGGGTCGATGCGCAGGGCGTCCGCACCACCGAGCTCGCGTACCCGCTGCACGGGGAGCGGCTCCGGCTGGGCTCCAGCCGCGGCCTCTCCAACGTTCGTATCACCGCCCGCGCCAGGGTCTCCGTGCGGGCGGGCCTGCTCCTGGTGATCGAGACCCATCACCCCCCAGGAGGTCTTCCATGAGCGGCGCCGTGTCCGAAACCGCCACAACGACGGCCAGCCCGACGCGCTGGCGCACCCTCGACATCGTCGTCTGCGCCGTGATCGGCGTGGCGTTTGGCGTGGTCTTCTGGGCGTGGGACGCGATCTGGGGCGCCACGGCCCCGGTCTTCGACGCTGTCAAGCCCCTGCAGTACCTGGGCAGCGGCGTGTGGCTGATGCCGGCCGTGCTGGCGCCCCTCATCGTGCGCAAGCCGGGCGCCGCGATCTTCGCCGAGCTGGTGGCCGCCATCGTTTCGGCCCTCATGGGCAACATCTGGGGGCTGGACGTGCTGCTCTCGGGGTTCGTCCAGGGCGCCGGCGCGGAGCTCGTCTTCGCCTTCGGCCTGTACCGGGCATGGGGTCTGCCGACGGCCCTGCTGGCCGGCGCGGGCGCCGCGGTGGGCGAGGTCCTGCACGACTTGCCCATCTACTACCCCAGCGACCAGTTCGGCCTCGATTTCCAGCTGGCGATCGTCGTCGTCGCCATCGCCTCGGGCGTGGTTATCGCCGGCTGGGGGAGCTGGCTGCTCGTGCGCGCCCTCCGCCGTGCCGGCGTCCTGGAGTCGTTCGCATCCGCGACATGATCGAGGCACCGCCGCCGATCCTGGCGGACGGCCTGCGATGGACGTATCGCGGCGCGACGAGGCCGGCTCTCGACGGGCTCAGCTTCCGTCTCGACGGCGGACAGGTGCTACTGGTGCTCGGACCCTCAGGCTCGGGCAAGAGCACCCTCGCCC
Source organism: Candidatus Dormiibacterota bacterium (assembly GCA_035319405.1). Taxonomy (GTDB): domain Bacteria; phylum Chloroflexota; class Limnocylindria; order Limnocylindrales; family CSP1-4; genus DASPUH01. Next base: position 2,721 of record DATHCS010000050.1, read on the forward strand.
GCGCGCTGGCGGGCATCGTCCCGCACGCGCTGCCCGGAGCATGGACGGGCCGTCTCTCGATCGGGGCGGATGACGTACCCGCCACGCCACCCGCTCGGCTGGGCCAGCGGGTCGGCCTGGTCTTCCAGGACCCCGAGAGCCAGCTGGTGATGCCCCGCGTCGAGGACGAGGTCGCGTTCGGACTCGAGAACCGTGGGTGGCCGCGCCCGGAGATGCTGAGGCGAGTGCCCGAGGCCCTTGACCTGGCGGGGCTGTCCGGCTTCGAACAGCGCGCCAGCCGTGGCCTCTCCGGCGGAGAGCAGCAGCGCCTGGCCCTGGCGGGCGTCCTCGCGCCGCTGCCCCGGTTGCTCGTCTTCGACGAGCCGACCGCCAACCTGGATCCGCCGGGCATGCAGGCCTTCTTCGCCCGCCTGGGCGACCTGGCGACGCGTCGGGAGCACACCATCGTGGTCGTGGAGCACCGGCTCGAGGCGGTGCTGCCACTGGCGGACCGCACACTCCTGCTGGACGAGGCCGGCCGCCAACTGGCCTTCGGGCCACCCGCCGAGATCGGACCCCTCCATGCCGGGGCACTCGAGCGGAGCGGCGGCTGGGTCCCCACCGCGTGGCGGCGCCCGGGCGCGCTGCCGATCGGCGGGTTCGCGGCGAGGGGCTCCTCGAAGCCGGCGACCCCGCCGCCCCTAGCAGCGGACATCGTGGCCGAGCTGGAGGGGGTGGCCGTACGGTACGGGGCCGATCGCGACGCGCGCACGGCCCTGGTCGGTGCCGACCTGGTGCTGCGGGCCGGTGAGCGCGTGGGGCTGGTGGGCCCCAACGGTTCGGGCAAGTCGTCGCTGCTCTTCGTGCTGGCCGGTGACCGCCGGCCGT
>DATHCS010000051.1:0-2092 GCA_035319405.1 Candidatus Dormiibacterota bacterium
CGGTAGGGCGAGCGTGGCGCGGTCCTCTGTGCTGGCAGGTACTGGTAAGCGGCGGCAGCCTACCGGCGACCTACCATAAGTTGCCATGACCCGATGGTCCCAGCCACCGGGCCGCGCTCAATCATCGCGGCGGAGGCGCAGGTAGAGCACGGTCGCGCCGGCTGCCGCGGAGCCCAGCACGACCACGGCCAATGCGGCGAGGATCGGCTGGCCCACGAAGCCCGCGCCCTCGCCTGGGGTCCGGGTGTCGCCCGCGGCCGGCGTGGGCGATGCCGCGCGAACGGCGACGCCAGCCGGTCGGACGGGCGCGCCGAGCAGCAGCCCCACCGCGAGGACCAGAGCCACGACCGCCATGGGGACCGACGCGGCCGACAGGAGAGGTCCGCTCCGATGCACCATGGGCGAGCCTAGCACGCACCCCGCGTTGGCTTCCGGTGTGGCCCCCTCACGGCCCGCCGAAGCCGGCCACCGCGCCCAGGACGGCGGCGGCGAGCAGGCCCAACCCCAGGGCGCCCATGACGGCCGCCGCCCGCAGCCGGCCGGAACGTCCCGCGGCGAGGATCCGCATCGCCTCGCTCCGTTCGAGGGTGGTCAGGATGAGCGGGCGTCCGAGGCCCGCGCTCAGCGTCGGCTGGCCCCCGCGATCGAGCCGTGGCACGCCGGCGGCCGTGGCGTGTTCGACCGCTGACACCTGCTCGACGCGCTGGCGGGCGGGCGTCGCCGGGTCGGCGGGCAGGCGGGCCGGTGTGACGAGGCCCGCCGGCAGGTCGGCCACGCTGCCGACGGCGATCCGAGGGAGCACCACCAGCCCCTCCGCCAATGCCTCGGCGTCGATGGCGATGTGCGCCTGACGGTCCTCCAGCCCGAACTCGACGGCCTCGCGCTGCTCGTCGACGGTGCGCCAGGCGCCACCCTGCTGCACCTCGAGCCGGCTGCGCCGGTAGACCAGCGGACGATCCTGGTCATCCGGGAAGACCTCGGCCGAGACGAGGCGCCCTTGCACGCGGACGTAGCGCTGGCTCTCCTCACCCGCGAGTTCCGCCGCCTCCGCGATGGAGGCCTCGGGTGCGGCGGCGAGCAGGCGCCCGACGCGATAGCGATCCCCGAAGCCGGCCACGATCGCGGCGGCCGCGCCGAGCAGGGCCAGCCCGAGCAGGCCGACGATCAGGGGGAGCATGCCGTGCATCGTAGTGGGGACGTGAACGGGCCCGGAGGAACCGCCACGATCGCGTGGGCCCCGATCTCGCGATCCTGGACCGTTAGCGGTCGCCTGTGGCCCCTCCGGGCTCACTGCGAACGTAGCGGGCGCCGGTCTGCCCCGTCAAGGCGCGCTGTCCACCAATCGCGCGGCAGGCGAACGCGTTGTCCACGGCCCGTCCACATGGTGCGCGGCGGCCGACGATGGCGCGGCGCGTCGCATCACGGCAGGCGCGCGCCGGTGCGCGGGTCGATGGTGACGGTGGCGCCGCTCCACGTGGAGGCGACGAGGCGACCCGCCATCAGCTCGGCGGCCGTGATCACGTCATCGTGCGACGCGCGCCAGGCGACCTCGCCGTCCGCATCAAGCGCCGTGGTTTCGAGCTCGCCCTGCACCAGGACGTGCTCGAGACGCGGCGAGCCGAGGATCGCGACCAGTGGCGTCGCGCTGTCGAAGCTCCAGCGCAGCTCGCCGCCACGCGCCTCGAAGGCGTAGGCCCGGAAGCCGTAGGCCACCAGGAGCAGGCCCGCGCTGTCCCACAGCAGACCCTGCGGCGCGTCGAAGATCGGCGCCGCGAAGAGCGCCGCCCACCCCCCGGTCGGCCCGCTGACGTCGATCGAGGCGTGGCACAGGCGATCGCCCGCCGGACCGCCGAGATCCGCGAGATCCAGGGTCGCCGGCTCGTCGCCCGCCGCGGCCTCGTGGGTCAGCTCGATCGTCGGCCCGGCCCAGGCGTAGACGGCGCGGTACCCGCCCGGGTAGCGAACGATCTGCCGCTGGACGGCGCTCGAGTTCACGCGCCGGCAGGATTGCCCGCGGGGGCCTCCTGCAGTGATTCGTCGGCCACGTCCTCTGCGATGGGCGCGACCGTGGCGTTGGTCAGGCTGCGCAGCG
>DATHCS010000052.1:0-7069 GCA_035319405.1 Candidatus Dormiibacterota bacterium
GGTGGCCAGTGAGCCGCTCGGCGAGCGCGAGCTGCGGGGCAAGTCGGCACCGGTGCGCGTCCACCGCCTGCTGCAGGTCGTGCCCGACGTGCCCGGCCGCACCCGCCGGCTCGACCTGCCCCTGGTCGGCCGGCGTCGGGAGCGGCAGCTCCTCGCCGAGGCCTTCGAGCGCACCCTCTCGGACGGGGTGCCCAACCTGTTCACGGTCCTCGGGGCGGCCGGCGTGGGCAAGTCGCGGCTGGTGCACGAGTTCGTGGCCGACGCCCGTCTCCGGGCGCGCGTCCTGCGCGGCCGCTGTCTGCCCTACGGCGACGGCATCACCTACTGGCCGATTGCCGAGATCGTGCGCGAGGCCGCCCAGATCCGCGCCAGCGACCGGCAGGGCACGGCGCTCGAGCGGCTCAGCGCGCTGCTCGCCGGCGAGGGCCCCGAGCGGATCCTCGTGCGGGACCTGCTGGCCGGCGCGATCGGCCTGGGCACCGCAGGCGGCACGCCCGAGGAGACCGCCTGGGCGGTGCGCCAGCTGCTGGCCGAGCTGGCGCGCGAGCGACCGCTGGTCGTGGTCGTGGACGACATCCACTGGGCGGCTCCGGCGCTCCTGGACCTGCTGGAGGGCCTCCTCGACTGGATCCGCGATGTCCCGCTGCTGCTGGTCTGCCAGGCCCGGCCGGAGCTGCTCGAGATCCGGCCGACGTGGAGCGGCGGCCGCTTGAACGCCACCTCGATCCTGCTCGAGCCGCTCAACGAGGAGGAGTGCGGCATCCTGACCGCCGAGCTGCTGGCGGGCGGCACCGTGCCGGCCGAGATCGTCGGCCGCGTGGGGGCCGCCTCGGAGGGCAACCCGCTCTTCCTCGAGGAATTCGTGGCCATGCTCATCGACGAGGGTCGCCTGCGGCGTGAGGGCGACCGCTGGGTCGTCGTGGGCTCCCTGGCCGAGCTCGAGGTCCCACCCAGCGTGTCGGCGCTGCTGGCCGCCCGCCTGGACCGCCTCGACCCGGGCGAGCGACGCGTCCTGGAAGTCGCCTCGGTGCAGGGCAAGACGTTCTCCAGGGCGGCGATCGAGGCCATCGAGCCGGCCGATCGCTCGGGTGTCGGCCCACAGCTCGCGGCCCTCGTGCGCCAGGAGCTCATCCGCCCCGAGACCGGCGGTGCGACGAGCGCCGAGAGCTATCGATTCCGCCACATCCTGCTGCGCGACGCGGCCTATGTGCACCTGCCCAAGGCGGAGCGCGGCGCGCTGCACGAGCGCTTCGCCGGCTGGCTGACCGACATCTCGGGCGACCGCCTCGACGAGTTCGAGGAGATCGTCGGCTACCACTGGGAGCAGGCGTGGCGCTACCGGCTCGAGCTGCGCCCGGACGACCCCGGGCTGGCCGCGCTGGCAGCCAGTGCGGCGGGCCACCTTGGCGCGGCGGGGCGGCGCGCCCAGGCTCGCGGCGACCTGCGCGCCGCCGTGGCGCTTCTGGCGCGCGCCATCGCGGTGGCGCCACTGCCGACGGAGCTGCAGGTCCGCCTGCAGGTCGACCTCGGGGCGAGTCAGGGGGACCTCGGCCAATTCGAACCTGCCCTGGCGACCCTCAGCCGAGCGCTCGAGCAGGCCGAGACCGGCGGGGCCGACGTGGCTGCCGCCCTGGCGCGCGTCGAGCTGGCCCGGGTGGGCCTCAACTCGACGCCCGTAGGCTGGGCGGCGGCGGCCACCGAAACCGCCACGACGGCACTACGCACCTTCGAGGCGGCCGGCGATGATCTCGGCCAGGCCCGCGCCTGGAACCTGATCGGCATGGTCGACGTGATGCGCACGCGGGCCCAGGGCATGCTCGAGGCGCATGACCGGGCACGCGCCTTCGCGCTCCGCGCGGGCGATGCGCGGCTCGCCTCCGACAGCGCCATCTGGGTGGCCATCTCCCTCTTCATGGGCCCCACCCCCGCCGCCGAGGGGCTGCGTCGCTGCGACGAGATGCTGGCGGCGCCCGACCTCCACGCGCGGACCGAGGCCGGCATCCGTGCCTCGCGTGCCGGCCTGCTGTCGATGGTGGGCGACGTGGCCGCCTGTCGCGCGGACATCGCGCGGGTGCGCGAGCTGACCGCCCTGCTCGGACCGAGCGTGCTGGGCGCGGCCTACACCCAGCTCTACGGCATGGCGGAGGTGCTGTCGGGAGACGCTCAGGCCGCGGCTGCCTACCTGCGCGAGGGCCTGGAGCTCCTGGAACGCATGGGCGAGGTGGGCTTCCGCTCGACCAGCGCGGGGCTGCTGGGCTACGTCCTGTTCGACACGGGCGACGCGGCCGGCGCCGCGGAGTACTCGCTGCGCTGCCGCGAGCTCGCCGCGCCCGACGACGTCTTCTCGCAGATGATGTGGCGCCTCGGGCTGGCCCGCCCGTGGGCCCTGCAAGGCCGCATGGCCGAGGCGCTGGCGCTGCTCGAGGAGGCCGTGGCCATCGCGCGCTCGTCGGACTTCCCCTGGGTCCAAGGCTCGGCCATCATGAACCAGGGCAGCCTGCTCGTGCTCGCCGGCCAGCGCGAGGCTGGCGAGGCGGCCATCCGGGAGGCGATCGGGCTGTACGAGCTGAAGGGCGTGGCGCCATCGATCGCCACCGCGCGCGCCCAGATGGCGGCGCTGGCGGCTCGCGAGGCCTGACTCGGCTCGGTGCCGGGCGGCACCAGACCAATGGAGCCGCCCGCGCGGTACCTTCGATGGCCCGTGGGCGAGGCCCTCGCGGACCTAGGCTTCGGGCGGAGGGACGACCCGCCCCTCCCGTGCCTCCGCGGCGCGTGGCACCAGCGTGCACCTGCGCACGCCCCAGCGAGGATCACGTTGCTCCGCCTCCTGCGCCTGCTCGGCCTGCTGGCCCCGGTGGCCTTGATCCTGCGCTGGGTCGTGGTGCCTTCGCTGGCCGAGACGGCCACCGGAACGGAAGCGGAGGTCCTCGACGCGGTCACGCCCCTGCTCGGCGCGCTGACCGGCGCGGGCGTCATGGCCATCTTCGCCGCACTGGCGGTGGGCACCTGGTCGAGCCATCTCTCCCGCGCCGTGGATCGACTCGCGGCCGGCGACTACGGCACGCGCGTCCCCGTCCCCGGCGGCGGGGCCGAGCGGCGCATCGCCCACTCGCTGAACCTGATCGCGGAGCAGCTCTCCGAGAAGCACAGCGCGGCCACCATCGACCGCCTCACGCAGGTCGCCAACCGCCAGACGATCCTGACCGAGCTCTTCGACGAGGTCGAGCGCACCACCCGCTACGGTCGCCCGCTCTCGGTCGCCTTCGTCGACATCGACCTGTTCAAGACCGTCAACGACACCTACGGCCACCACGTCGGCGACATCGTGCTGCGGGAGGTGGCGGAGATCCTGCGCGACAACATCCGGGCCACCGACCGCGTCGGGCGCTACGGCGGCGAGGAGTTCATGCTCATCCTCACCGAGACGGAGGTGGAGGCGGCCGCCAGCCTGGCCGAGAAGCTGCGCATGCTGGTGATGCGGCAGCGCATCGAGATCGAGGGCGAGCAGCAGGTCGGCGTGACGATCTCCATCGGCATCGCTGGCGGCACCGGCCAGGGCGTCCGCTTCGACACGATCGTGCGCGACGCCGACGCTGCCATGTACAGCGCCAAGAACCTGGGGCGCAACCAGACCTACGTCTTCGCCGAGCCCGACGACGACTCCCGCATCCCGCGAGCGCCGATCAGCGCGGAGGGCCGCGCCAGCGCGGCCGAGATCGGCCGTGCGGCCCGCGCGGCGGCCGAGCAGTGGCTGCACTCGATGGTCCAGCCGCTCCCCCACCACCGCGGCCACGCGTCGGAGCTGATCGCCGAGCTGGCGACCTCGATGGCCCGTGCCCTCGACCTGCCCGACACGGAGGTCGACCGCATCCGCGCGGCGAGCCTCCTGCACGACGTGGGCAAGGTGGCCGTGCCCACGGAGATCCTGGAGAAACCCGCGCCGCTCACCACCATCGAGTGGCAGAGCGTGATGCAGCATCCCCGCTTCGGCCAGCTCATCCTTGAGCAGGCCAGCTCGCTGCGCGACGCGGTGCCCATCATCCTGCACCACCACGAGCGCTTCTCCGGCCACGGCTACCCCTACGGGTTGCGCGGCCAGGACATCCCGCTGGGGGCGCGCATCGTGGCGGTCGCCGACGCCTACGACGCGATGATGCACGACCGCCCCTACAAGTCGGCCATCGGCCACGAGCGGGCCATCGCCGAGCTGCGGCGCCACGCCGGCACGCAGTTCGACCCCGAGGTCGTGGAGCTCTTCTGCGACCTCTACGCGCGTGGCGTGCCGGGCTACGAGTTCGTGGGCACCTCCATCCGCCAGGTCGAGCCCGTCGACCTGGGAGTGGCCCGACGACGACGGCGCGGCGGCGGAGCTGCCGCCAGCTAGGCGAGGCGCGTCAGCAGGAAGCAGGCCGCATGCGAGGCGGGCGGCGGGTCGGCCAGCCGCTCGATCGCGAAGGACGCTCCGAACAGCGCCGTCTCGTCCCCCGGCTCGAGGTGCGGCACGGATCGTGACGGGCCCCGCAGGCTGAGCCAGGGCAGCTCGTCGCGAGGTGCATGCCACGCCCACAGCACGAAGGCTCCGCCGGGGCTGGCGAGCCGCGCCGCATTCGCCGCGAAGGCGCGGCGGGTGCCTGGCGTCTGATCGTTCAGCGCCCCGTAGTCGACGAGCAGGTCGAACCGGCCGAGCCGCTCGGGCAGCCCGGGGTCGCCCAGGTCCCCATGCACCAGCTCGACGCGGCCGTTCCCGTCCGGCTCCCCGGCTTCGGCGAGGCGTCGTCGGGCGCGTCGCAACGCCTCGGTCGATCCGTCCACGCCGACCACGCGGTACCCGTGTCGGGCGAGCAGTGCCACGTTGGCGCCCGTGCCGCAGCCCAGGTCGATCGCCCGGCGCTCACCTGCTCCGGCCGGCAACCGCCCGGCCTCGAGCAGCGCCACGAGCTCCCGTCCGGGGCCGATGTCCCACGGCGCACCGAGGCGATACCACAGGTCGTAGACGAACGCGGGCGGCATGCGGCTCCTTCCCCTCCTCCGGCAGGGAGTATCCAGCGGGGGGTGCTTCGTGTCACCATGCGGCCGGCTGCCGTGGGACGACGGTCAGAGGGAGGCCATGAGCGAGACGGGTCGGAGGCCGCTTGCGCGTCGGCGGCCCTTCCTGCGCGGTGCGTTCGGGCGCGGCACCCGGCCGACCGGGATCGCCCTTCCGGGCGCGCTCGCCGTTCTGCTGCTTCGCGACCCCCATCGAGGCCTGGCCGAGCTGGCTCGGCGCCGCGGAGACGTGGCGGCGGCGCGGGTCGGACCGCGGCGGATCGTGCTGGCGAGCCACCCGCAGGGCGTGCGACACGTGCTCGCCACGGACCACGAGCCGTTCACCAAGGGCAGCACCCTCGGCGGGTTGCGCGTGCTCCTCGGGGAGGGGCTGATCACGAGCGAAGGCGCCGCGCACGCTGCCCAGCGACGAGCGCTGCAGGGCCACCTCGGTCGCGGTCACGAGGGCGAGTGGCAGCGTGGCATCAGCGCGGCCACGGCTCGCTGCGCTGCCTCGTGGCACGACGGCGCTGAGCTGGAGCTGCAGGCCGAGATGCTGCGCCTCAGCCTCGACGTCACCACGCGCACGCTCTTCGACGACGTCCTTCCTGATCACGAGCTGCCGCGCCTGGCAAAGGCCACCGGCACGATCAGCGAGATCTCCTCGCTGACCTCGCTGCCCTGGCTCGAGGCCTGGGTGCGCACGCCCCTGCGCCCCTTCCGGCGCTTCCGCGCCGCGCGGGCCGAGCTTCGCGCCTGGGCCGGGCGGGTCCTCGCCGGGCATCCGAGGCCCGGCGGGACGAGCCTGCTGGACGACCTGGCACGCGCCTCGACCGAGGGAGCTGGCGATCCGATTGACCAGACCCTCACCCTCCTCATGGCCGCCCACGTGACGACGGGGCACGCGCTCGCCTGGGCCCTCTACCGGGTCGCGGACGACCCGCGGGTCGCCGAGCGACTGGCGGCTGAGGCGACCGCCCAACTCACGCTGACGGACGACCAACTGGGGACGGATCCTGCCGCCGAGCCCGCCGCCCTGCCCTACGCGCGGGCCGTCTTCGCCGAGACCCTGCGCCTGCACCCGCCGGCCTGGGCCATCGGACGCGAGGCCGCTCGGGCGACGAGCGTCGATGGCTGTCCCGTCGGCCACGGCGACATGGTGCTCCTGAGCCCCTGGGTGACGCAGCGCGACGAGCGCTGGTTCGCGGCGCCAAGCGAGTACCGACCGGAACGCTGGCTGGACGGCGAGGCGGTCTCGTCGCGGTTCAGCTTCTTCCCCTTCGGGCTGGGCCCGCGCCGCTGCCTGGGGGAGCCGCTGGCCTGGTCCGAAGGCACGCTGGTGCTGGCCCGACTCGCCCGTGACTGGCGATTCGAGCGACTCGGGCCGTTGGAACCACGGCTTCGATCGGGCGTGACGCTGGCGGCGCGGGACGGCCTGCCGGTCCGCGCGCGAACACGCCGAACGGACGACGACCACCGCACCGGCGATTCGGTCGCATCGACCAGATCGCTCGACTGACCCACGGAGACAGCATCCGGCTCGCAGAGGGAGGCAGAGATGGGCAGGCTCCTGGTCCACATCGCGACGGGGCCCGAGAACGCGACGCACGCCGCGCTCGGCATGCTGGTCGCCCGGGCGGCGCTCAGCGCCGGCCACGAGGTCGACCTGTTCGTCGCGGGTGACGGCGTGTCGCTGCTCCGGGACGAGACCCTCGACGCGCTCGTCGGCGTCGGCACCGGCAACCTGCGGGAGCAATCCGATGCGCTCGTCGCCGGGGGTGCTCACGTCCACGCGTCGGCCATGTCGGCCAGGGCGCGCGGGCTCGACGCGGAAGGGTTGAAGGCACGCGGCATCGCGGCGGCGCCGCCCGACCGCCTGGAGCTCACCTTCGCGGCGGACCGCGTCCTGAGCTACTGACCGCAGCGCACAGGGGCGAAACCACCATGCCCACGGCCGCCACCACACTCGTGGTCCGCTTCATCGACGAGGTGTTCGTCGCCGGGCGTCCCGACCACGGTCGAGGAGATCCACATCTTCCGCGTC
>DATHCS010000053.1:0-2806 GCA_035319405.1 Candidatus Dormiibacterota bacterium
GGGCGCAGCACATCCGGACAGTGGGCGGCGTCGGCCTGCCCGAACGCAACATCATCGCGGGCGTGGTTGCGCTGCTGACGGCGCGGTACCGCGAGCGCCTGCCGCTGATCGAGGGTGCGCGCGAGGCCGTGCTCGGCCTCGCGCGCTGCTACCGCCTGGGACTGGCCTCGTCGGCGCCGGCCGAGGTCATCCGCTTCGTGCTGCACGCCGCCGGGCTGGCCGGCGTCTTCACCGCCTGGCTGTCGTCGGACGACGTGGCGCGCGGCAAGCCGGCGCCCGATGCCTATCTGGGGATCTGCGACCGCCTGCGGACAGAGCCGCGGGCGGCGGTCGCCGTCGAGGATTCGACCAACGGTCTGCTGGCGGCGCGCAATGCAGGTCTCGCCGTGATCGCCGCGCCCAACCCGGGCTATCCGCCAGCGGCCGAGGGTCTCGAGGTCGCCGACCTCGTGGTGGGTTCGATCGCCGACCTCACGCCCGACGTCGTGGCCTCACTCGACCACGAGTGACACCGGGCGCCAAGCCGAAGCCAGGCTGCGAAGCCAGACTACTCGGTCGGCAGCGACTGCTCCGCGCTGGGCACCGTCGGCAGGTTCTGATTGGTCGGCGCCGGTCCCGCATCGCCCGGGCACATGAACATCTGCCTGATGCTCGGCGACCCCGAGGTGGTGGCGCCCAGGTAGTACTCCTGGCTCGGTGCCAGTGGCGCGTTGAGCCCGAGGATCCCGACCTTGCCCGGCGCGATGCTGATGGCGACGCCGACCACCTTCGCGACGACGGTGCCGTCGCCGGTCGTGATGGGCGTGCCCGGTCCGATGTCGAGATTGTGCTCGGCCGCCGTGTTCTGGATCTCGAGCTGCTGGTTGCTGTAGCCGACCGCCTTGAAGTTGAGCCGCGAGTCGCTCATCAGGTGGCCGCCCATCGAGACGTCGATGTTCTTGTCGCCCTCGCCGCCGCTCACGCTGGTCAGGCTGCACGACGCCAGCAGCGCGCCCAGCAGGAGCACGAGGCCCGCGAGGGCGGTGAGCCGCATCGTCCTGGTCATCGAGGGCACCTCCCGATCGTCGCCGCGGCCGGGTCCCGGCCGGTGTCAGAGGCGGTATCGGCGCGCGCGAACGGATGGTTGAGAGGTGGTCGGCGGTGCGGGGTCGGCGCGGCCGAGCCCGGCCTCGGACGGCGGTCGTCGGGTCAGTCGCGCCCAGCGTTGACGATCGTGGTGCCGGCGGCCCCCGTCATCGCCTCGTGCACGTCGAGCAGCGAGGCGATGACCGCCCGGCCGCCGGCCTGTGCCACCTGCAGCGCCGCATCGACCTTCGGTCCCATGCTGCCGGCCTTGAACTGGCCCTCGGCGAGGTAGCGCTCCATCTCCTCGGCGGTGGTCTCGCGCAGCGCGCGCTGCTCGGGTGTGCCGTACTCGACGAACACGTTGGACACGTCGGTCAGGACGAGCAACACGTCGGCGCCAAGGTCGAGCGCCAGGCGGGCGGCGGCGAGGTCCTTGTCGATCACCGCTTCGACGCCGTGAAGCGTGCCGTCGCGGTGACGCACCACCGGGATGCCGCCGCCGCCGTTGCAGACCGCCAGCACACCGTCGTTCAGGGCGTCCGCGATCGCCTCGCGCTGCACGATCTCGACCGGCCGCGGCGAGGGCACCACCCGGCGCCAGCCGCGGCCAGCGTCCTCGCGCATGACGAAGCCCTGCTCGATCGCCAACTCACGGGCGCGGTCTTCGGCGTAGAACGGACCGACCGGCTTCGACGGCGCCTTGAAGGCGGGGTCGCGCTGGTCGACCACGACCTCGGTCAGGAAGGTCACGACCGGCACCGCGAGCCGCAGCTTGACCATGTGGTTGTGGAGGCTCTGCTGGAGCATGTAGCCGATCTGGCCCTGGGTCTCCGCGCCGCAGACGTCCATCGGCATGGGAGGGATCATGCGGGCGGCCAGGTCGTTCTGGATGAGGATGTTGCCGACCTGGGGACCGTTGCCGTGCGTGAGCACGACGCGCCAGCCTTCGGCCACCAGCCGGGCGATGCGCCGCATCGCCTGGTCGACGTTGACCAGCTGCTCCTCGAAGGTGCCGACTTGGCCGGGCTGCAGGATGGCGTTGCCGCCCAGGGCGACCACCACGGTCTGGGTCGCGGTCCGACCGCGCGCGGGGCGGTTCGGACGCGCCTCGGGGCGGGGACGCGCGGCCGGCGCCGTGCGCGACGAGCGCGCGCCGGCCGCGCCCGGATCGCTCGCCATCTTATACTCTCTATTCATGTATTCATCGTACACGAGGGGTCCGGAAGAGGCTAACCTTGGACCGTCCCCCTCGAGCGGTCAAGCGGGGACCTTGCAGCGGGCGAGGAGGAGCAGTGGTGAGCAGGGTGACCGACAGGCTGATCGTCGAGGCACTGGCGGCGAAGGGATGGCGGGGGGCCGTACTGCCGGCGGTGCGGATCGACGACCTGCGCAGCGAGATCGAGTCGCGCCGCTCTGACGCCGGCGCCGCCGTCATGGAGGTGGTCGACCGCAACCTGCGGTTCGGACCCGCGGCGGGATCCATCGCGCGCTCGCTGGTGATCGTCGCGGTGCCGCACGCCACCGCCCGCGTGACGCTCACCTTCGACGATGAGACCATCGTGGTGCCGATCCCGACGACCTACTGCCACCACGACGCCATCCACGACGAGGTGGTGGCCGCCGTGGGTGCGGCGCTCTCGCCGACCGGCCACAGGGCCTGGACCGCAGACCTTCCCGAGAAGCTGCTCGCGGTCTGCGCCGGCCTCGCCTGGTACGGGCGCAACAACGTCGCGTACGTCGG
>DATHCS010000054.1:0-2332 GCA_035319405.1 Candidatus Dormiibacterota bacterium
CCTCGCCCTCGGCATGGAGTTCGTCCTGGAGGCGTTGCACCAGCATTCCATGGTGTCCAAGCGGGAAGAGGGCGTGAAGACGGCCTACCGCGACATGCTGAAGGCGATGTTCGACCACATGTCCACGGGCGGGGACAACTAGGCAGGCGCGCATGGAGTGGCAGTACTCCGAGTGGGACCAGACGCTGCAGAACCTCCTGAAGTCCTTCCAGGACCTCATGGGGCTGTTCAACTACCTGCTCTTGATGGCGGCCGGCGACGTGGACCGCGTCTTCAAGTGGATGAAGTACCTGCAGGAGCGAGGCTCCCTCGACCCCGGCGTGGACCTCGACGAGTTCCGCCGGCAGCTCGAGGAGCTCGCGCCCGGGGTCGACGTCCGGGCGCTCGCCTACGGCGTGCGCACCCACGTGCCGCTCGTGCAGGAGCCATCCGCGCGAGCCGCCTGGGGCTACCCCGGCAACCCGCGGTTCGTCACGGCCGAGGCGTGGCTCGGCCAGCCCATCCCCGAGACCCTGCCGCCGCACGACCTCATCCTGCGCTACCTGGCCGCCTTCGGCCCGGCCCGGGCGGTCGACGTGCAGGCCTGGGCGGGCCTGCCGCCCCTGCGCGCGGCTTTCGACGAGCTGCGGGGCGATCTCATCGAGCTGCGCGACGAGCGCGGCAACCGTCTGGTGGACCTGCCCGACGCGCCCCGCCCGGCGGCCGATGCTCCGGCCCCGCCGCGCTTCCTGCCCGAGTTCGACAATCTCCTGCTGGCCTGGAAGGACCGCTCACGTGTGATCGCCGACGAGCACCGCCCGCGGATCATGGCCTCGCCCGTGCTCATGCGCCCGACCTTCCTGGTCGACGGCTTCGTGGCCGGCACCTGGAAGCTCGAGCGCGACGGACCGACGGCTCGGCTTCGCGTCGAGCCGTTCGCCGCACTTTCGGCACACGCCGGCGAGGCGCTGGCCACCGAGGGTCGGCGCCTCGCCGCCTTCCTCGCGCCCGAGGCCGGCGGTCACGACGTGTCGATCGACGAGTCCCCCGTCTGAGCGGGGTCGCAGCGATGGCCGCTAGGCGGCCCGCCTCGTCTGGTCCGTGACGTCCTCGAAGCTGGTCCCGCTGCCGGTCTCCACGTCGCGACCGACGTAGGCCGCCGACTCGCGGCCGCCGTACACGGCGAGCCCGTAGATCACGAGGATGTCGATCGTCATGATCATGAGCGACCACAGCGGGTAGGCCTGCACGAACAGCAGCTGACCGAGGGCGCTCAGGGCGGCGATGGTGACGCCGGTCCAGCGCGCGACCTGGCTGCCGCTCAGGACGTAGATGCCGGCGAGGATGGCCGCCACCCCGAGGCCGAAGACGATCCAGCCCCAGGTGTGCAGGCCGCTGAACAGGTAGACCCCGCTCGACGAGAAGAACCGGGACTTGTAGACGGCCATCAGGCCGTCGAACACGCCAAAGATGCCGCCGACGACCAGGACGATCGCGGAGAACGCGATCCAGCCGCCGCCTCTGCCGTACCGAGTGTCCATGCCACACTCCCTTTCATTTCGGTTCGGACGCAGGGAATAGTGCCCATAAACACACTAATCGTGACACGGAGGACGGCGATGGACATCGGCATCATCGGCTCGGGGATCGTGGCCCAGACGCTCGGCGGGCGACTGGCCGGCCTGGGGCACGGGGTGATGATCAGCTCGCGCGATCCCGGGGTGGCCAAGGACCTTGGACAGCGCGGGGTGCTGCCGTCCGCCGACGCCTGGGCGGCCGAGCAGCGCAGCCAGGGGCGGACCGCGGCGGCGGGCGGCTTCGCCGACGCCGCCGCCTACGGCGAGATCGTCATCAACGCGACCGCCGGCACGGTCTCGCTGGCGGCGGTCGGCGCGGCCCGGGAAGCGGACCTGGAGGGCAAGGTGCTGGTCGACGTGTCGAACCCGCTCGACTTCTCGGGGGGCATGCCGCCGACGCTCGCCGTGTGCAACACCGACTCGATCGGCGAGCGTCTCCAGGCCGCCCACCCAGGCGCGCGGGTCGTGAAGACGCTGAACACGGTCAACTGCGCCGTCATGGTCGACCCCCAGCAACTCGGCGAGGAGACCGACCAGTTCGTGGCCGGCAACGACCTCGAAGCCAAGACGTGGGTGAGCGAGCACCTGCTGCGCGACTGGCTCGGCTGGACGAGAGTGCGCGACCTGGGCGACATCAGCGCGGCCCGGGCCCTCGAGATGTACCTGCCCCTGTGGCTGCGCCTGCTGACGACGACCGGCAGCCCCAGCCTGAACGTGCGGGTCGTGGTCGCCGGCGAGGCCGCCTGAACGCCTAGAGGCGCCAGGCGTCCTCGACG
>DATHCS010000055.1:0-2190 GCA_035319405.1 Candidatus Dormiibacterota bacterium
CTTTCGGAATCCGTCCAACAACTTCTCTTGCCTCCGTCTTTCCTTCGGGAGCGGTGGCGCTATCAATGGCGGCGCTTCGCCCCACCTCCCTGCCCCAGGAGCGCCCATGCTCAAGCAGCTCGCCATCGTCGCGTTGCTGACCGTGCCGCTCGTGCCCCGGGCCATGGCCCAGGATGATGTCGCGGCCGCGCCGTCCTGCCCGCACTGCGGGATGGACCGGGAGAAGTTCGCTACCAGCCGCATGCTCATCGAGTACGAAGACGCGAGCACCGTCGGCACCTGCTCGATCCGCTGCGCGGCGCTCGACCTGGCCATCTCGCTCGACAAGACCCCCAAGGCCGTGAAGGTGGCCGACATGACGAGCAAGAAGCTCGTCGACGCCGACAAGGCGTTCTGGGTGGTCTCGGCCGGCAAGCCTGGCGTCATGACCCGCAACGCGAAGTGGGCGTTCGCCGACAAGGCCGCGGCCGAGGCGTGGGCCAAGCAGAGCTCCGGGACCGTGGTCTCCTTCGACGAGGCGATGAGGTCGTCCTACCTCGACATGCACGAGGACAATTAGGATGATCCGGGCCAAGCGCCAGGCGATGCGCCAGAAGGCCGCCGCGCCCAAGGCCATGGAGCCGAAGGCCTCGGAGAAGAAGGCCGAGCCCGCCTCGGCCCATCAACACTGACCAGCCGGTCGCCGGCGGAGTGGGACCCTTGCGCATGCATCGCTGCACGTGGGCTGGGCGCGCCCTGGCCATGGCTCTCGGCCTGCTCGTGGGGCAGCCCACGTCGCAGGCCGTCGATCCGCGCGCCGCGGCCGCCCCAGTTGCGTCCGCGCCGGCGCCGGATGCCTCGAGCGCGGCCTCGCAAGCGTCCGCGCCGCCCAGGCCCACGCCGAAGTCGAAGTGTGTGCCTAGGTGCCTAGGAAGAACGAACGCACTTTCCCTCGCGCAAGTCACCTCCGCAGCTGGCTCAGGCACAGCTTCTGGCGGTCTCTACGAGTGCGGATGGCCCATCCGTCACCCACACTTCGGGTCTCA
This sequence comes from Candidatus Dormiibacterota bacterium, assembly GCA_035319405.1. Taxonomy (GTDB): domain Bacteria; phylum Chloroflexota; class Limnocylindria; order Limnocylindrales; family CSP1-4; genus DASPUH01. The sequence goes on from DATHCS010000055.1 coordinate 1,026, forward strand.
GGATACACGTCTCGCACCGCGGCGGTCCACTCGGCCGCCTTCATGACTGGTCTGCTTCGGGCTGACCGCCGAGCACTACGCCGCGTCGTCCGGCGCCGGTGGATCGACTCCATCCGCCAGCGACAGCTCGTCGAAGATCTCCGCCTGAAGCGATCGTCTGGCTGGCGCCACCTCCGGTGGTTGCTTCCACAGGCCCAGGGCCTCCAGCTCCTCCTTGATCTCCTCCTGCTCGGTCACGCAGCGGACGACCGTTCGGAGCCCGCCGCAGTCGCACCGGAGCACTTCAACCCCATGCACCCGCTTCAAGAGTGCCGCCCACGGGATGTAGTGCTCCTCCGGGCTCTCCTCGACTCGCCTGTCGTCGAGGCCGAGCAGCGGGTCGCTCGGCTGAGGGTCCATCGTGAGATCGGCATCGTGCGCCTCGCAGCCCGGGTGCCCGCGGCAGCTCTCCGGGCTTTTCCGGCCCGGGCGCACCAGCCGCTTGCGCAGCTTGGCGTTCGACGCGAAGACACCGTAGTAGGAGGTGCCATGGCTCCCCGGCGTCGGGACCAGCGCCGCCAGGCGCCGCAGCAACGCCATCGGCGTCAGCTCCATCGCCGCCGACCCGCTCGGGAGCGGGCGCTTGAAGGTGATCAGGATGTTGCCGCTGGGCAGCTCGGTCATGCGCTCCAACGCCAGAGGCGGCCGCAAGACGTATCGGACCAAGAACTCGAGGCCCTTGCGGTCGTTCTGGTGCAGGTGCCGCGCCGCCTGGAGGGAGTAGCCGTCGACGTTCGCCAGCATCCTGCCCGACACCAGCGCGATTTGCTCCACCGAGGCGAGGTGGAGCGGCAGCTCCCCCTGCTGCGCGCAGGCCCGCATGCGATCGAGCGGGTCGGGCTCGATGGCATCGGGGTCGAGGCGCGCCAGCAGCTTCGCCGCCTTGCGGGCCACCCTCGAGACGATGGCCTCGATATCGGTCTGCCTGGGCTTCAGCTCGTGGAAGAGCACCTCGCCGGCCTCAGCGAGGGCGAAGACGCCGTCCGGAATCAGGCAATGGACGTGCGGATAGATCAGGAGCCTCGATGAAAAGCGTTGGGTGAAAGCGACCGCGCCAGTGAGCGGCCGTCTCACTCCCAGCGCCCGCGCCTTCGCTCGCAGCCAGGCGCGCACGGACCGCACGAAG
>DATHCS010000056.1:0-5628 GCA_035319405.1 Candidatus Dormiibacterota bacterium
CTGAGCTAACCGCCCGCCATCATGCTAGCGGACGGGCGCGACGGACGGGAGGGGATGGTGCCCAGGCCGGGACTTGAACCCGGATGAGTTGCCTCATACGCCCCTCAAACGTACGCGTATACCAATTCCGCCACCTGGGCATCGGGCGTGGTACCGAGGGAGGGACTTGAACCCACACGACCTTGCGGTCACTAGGTCCTGAACCTAGCGCGTCTGCCTATTCCGCCACCTCGGCGCTGACGGCTGCGGGCCGCTCGCTCACGCTCACGGCACTCCGGCGAGGCGCCATGGTAGCACGGCCGCCAGCGGCCAGAAACCGGGTCGCTCGGAGCCGGCTCACGGGGCGAGGTGCCACGCCAGCACGTTCCAGAAGCGGTCCGACGGCGTTCCCAGGGGGCGCGGCACAAGCCCAGACAGGCGCGCCGAGAACACCTCGACCCGATCCGGGAAGACGAGCGGAAGGAACGGCAGCTGCGCGGCGAACGACGCCCGCACGTCGGCCAGGCGCTTCGCCCGTGCGGTCGGGTCGGCGTCGTAGGCGTGTGCCGCGGCGAGCTGCCGATCGAAGGCCACGTTCTGGAAACCCGACAGGTTCGAGCCGCCGCGGCGGGCCTCGCTCGAGGTCAGCAGCGGCATCAGGTCCGGATCCAGTCCGAGGTTCATGTCCACCACGGCGACCTGGAAGTCGTGCCGCAGCAGGCGCCCCTGCACGAGGTCACCGGCCTTCAGGGCGCTCAGGGTGACCTTCAGGCCGAGCGCGGTCCAGGCGGCCACGACCCGCTCGGCGACCGCGTACAGGGTGGGGTTGTCGGCCTGGGCGACCGTGACGACCTCGAAGGCGACCGCGTCCTTCGCCCCGGCGCGGTGCCATCCATCCGAGGCCTGCTTCCAGCCGGCCGCCTTCAGGAGCGCCGCGGCCGACTGGGGCGAGTAGCTGGGCGGCGGTGAAGCCGTCGGCAGGGTGCCCTCCGTTTCGGGCGGGTACGGCGAGGTCGCCACCGTGCCCGCGCCGGCGAGGACCTGGCTCACCATCGCCGGGCGGTCGATGGCCTGCAGGAGGGCCTGTCGTACCCGCACGTCGCGGAAGAGCGGCTGATCGGACCGCACGTTGAGGATCGCCGCCGTGAGGATGGCCTGCGGGTAGCGCAGCTCGGCCAGCCCGGCCGTGCTGCCGAGGGCGGCCGTGGCCTGCGGGTCGAGCCCGCCGGCCATGTCGACCTGGCCTCCCCTGACGGCCGCTGCCAGGGCCGTCAGGTCATCGAAGAAGCGGGCCTCGATGGCCGGCAGCTGCGCCAGGCCCGGGGCCGCCCCCGTCGGCGCCGCGCTCGCCTGGGGCAGCGGCGTGAACGGGTCGAAGCTGGCGCCGGGCGTCTGTCCCGGCGCGCTGGTCAACCGCTCGAGGCGCGCGCCGTCCACCTCGAGGCTGGCGAGCCGGAACGGCCCGTCACTCACGGGCTGTGTCTCGAACGTCGAGGCGCGCATGGTGGTGACGTCGAGGTCCCCCAGGATGTGCTCCGGCACGATGAGCTGCGTCGCCGCGTAGAGGAACCCGGCCGCCGGGTCGGTGAGGTGGAACACGACGGTCTGGTCGTCCGGCGTATCGACGGTCACGTTCTGCCACGAGGCCCCGTTCGGGCCGTCGTAGGCCGGGTCCTGCAGCACGTGGACGGTGAAGGCGACGTCGGCCGAGGTGACCGGCTCCCCGTCCAGCCACCGCACGTCGCTACGCAGGTGGAAGGTGTAGGTCCGTCCGTCGGTCGCGATGTCCCACGCGCTGGCAAGGTCGCCCTCGACCGACGAGCCCTCGCCGAGGCGCACCAGGCCGCGGAAGAGCAGGGCCGACAGATCGCGCTCGGCGGGCGTCGCGACGTACAGCGGGTCCACCGTCGTCACGCGCCCCTCCAGCCCGATCCGCAGCGCACGGCCCACACCCAGCGAGGCGCCCGGCGTTGGCTGCGTCGGCCCCGCGCCCGCCCCGGGCGGCACGAGCAGCCCGGCGAGCAGCGCCGTCAGCAGGAGCAGCCCGAGGGCCAGGACGCCGCGCTCCCGCCAGGTGAGCGTCGCGGCCCCGGCCGACCCGGGCCGGTGGTCAGGCCCCAGTTGGGGTCAGCAGGTAGGCCGCAGCCGAGAAGATCACCCAGACGACGGTCAGTACGATCGTGAAGCGGTAGAGCGTCTTCTCGATGCCGCGGCGGCTGCGATACACGGAGGAGTCACCGCCGAACGCGGACGAGAGGCCCGCGCCGCGCGCCTGGAGCAGGATCGAGGCGATGAGGCCGATGCTGACGACGATCTCGCCGAAGGCCAGGAACGGATTCACCGGAAGGTCGGTCCTCTACGTACTCGGGGCCGGCGCAGGATAGCACGAGCGGCCGTCGCCGGCCGGCGGCGGCTCAGCGCTCCAGCAGGTCGTGGCCGGTCATGCCCGTGACGGGCGGCTCGCCGGCGAGCGCAAGGAGGGTCGGCGCCACGTCTGCCAGGACCCCGTCGCGCACGCGCGCGCCCGCCATGGCGCTGCCCGCGAACAGGATCGGTACCGGGTTGAGTGAGTGCGCGGTGACCGGTCGACCCGCGGCGTCACGCAGCTCGTCGGCGTTGCCGTGGTCGGCGGTGATGCAGAGGATCGCGCCGGCGCCGCCCGCGGCGCGACCCGCCCGGTCGCGTTCGAGCGTCGCCTCGGCCACGCGAGCGAGGCAGCCGTCGAGGAACGCCAGCGCCGCCACGGTGGCCTCCCAGCGTCCCGTGTGACCGACCATGTCGGCATTGGCGTAGTTGGCGACGATGAAGTCGTAGCGATCTCCGCGGATGGCGTCGACCAGGGCGTCGGTGACGCCGGCCGCGCTCATCTCCGGCCGCAGGTCGTACGTGGCGACCTTCTGGCTTGGCACGAGGTGGCGCTCCTCACCCGGCCATGCGGCCTCGACGCCGCCGTTGAAGAAGTAGGTCACGTGGGCGTACTTCTCGGTCTCGGCGACGTGGAACTGGCGCCAGCCGAGCTGAGCGAGGCGCTCGGCCAGGCTGGTCACCACGAGCGGCGGGAAGGCCACCTCCACGGGCAGGCCGCTCTCGTACTCGGTCATCGTGAGGATCGCGAGGTCGCGCGGTCGCGAGCCGCGGTCGAAGCCCTCGAACTCGTCGCCGTCGACGAAGGCGTGCACCAGCTGGCGCATGCGGTCGGCCCGGAAGTTGCAGGTGATCACGGTATCGCCGTCGCGCACCCGCCCCTCCACGCCCTCGATCACGGTGGGCTGCAGGAATTCGTCGTCCTCTCCGCGCTCGTAGCCCGCCTCGACGGCGGCGACCGCGCTGGGGGCCCGAAGCCCCTCGCCGCGCACGATGGCGGCCCAGCCCCGGGCCGTCCGTTCCCAGCGCCGGTCGCGGTCCATGGCGTAGTAGCGGCCGCCCAGCGTCGCGAGGCGAGTCCCGGGGCTCTCCCGCGCCAGGCGCGCCTCCAGGTCGCGCACGAAACCGAGCGCAGAGCGCGGCGGCGTGTCGCGCCCATCGAGCAGGCCGTGCACCACCAGGTCCCGCGCGCCACGCGACGTGGCAAGGGCGGCGAGCGCGACGAGGTGGCGGTCGTTGGCATGGACGCCGCCCGGCCCGAGCAGGCTCACCAGGTGCAGGCGCGCCCCCGGTCGGGCGGCCCGATCACAGGCCGCCAGCAGCGGCCCGTTGCCGTCGAAGCTGCCGTCGGCGATCGCGGCATCGATGCGCGGCAGGTCCTGCAGCACCGGCCGTCCCGCGCCCAGATTGAGATGGCCCACCTCGCTGTTGCCCATCTGGCCAGGAGGCAGGCCGACCGCCTCTCCCGAGGCTTCGAGTCGGGCGTGCGGCCAGTGCGCCAGCAGGTCCCGCCAGGCGGGCATCGGCGCCGCCGCGATGGCATCGGCCGCCGGATCGCCACCGATCCCGAAGCCATCCAGGATCACCAGCACGATGGGACGCGGCCGCCCGGCACGGGCGCCGGACGGAGTTCCGTCCGGCTGCCCCTCCCCGGCCAGGCCCGACGCGCTCAGGAACCGGTCTCCACGGGCCGCATGGTGCCGGCCGCCAAGCGCGCCGCGGCCGTCAGGCCTGCACGCGCCACGATGCCGGCCATCTCGTCGACCTTGAGGCTCGCCCCGCCGACGAGGGCGCCGTCGATGGCCGGCTCGGCGAGGAACTCCCCGATGGCCGCGCTCGTGACGCTCCCGCCGTAGAGGACGGGCACGGCCTCGGCCGCCCGGGCGGACCAGCCCGCCGCCTCCAGCGCCCCGCGGATCACGTCGGCCATCTCGGCCGCATCGGCACCGCTGGCCGTGCGACCGGTGCCGATGGCCCACACCGGCTCGTAGGCGATCACGAGCCCGTCCTCCAGCGTCCCGCCGGCTGCCGGCCCCGCTGCCGCCTGTGCCGCGAAGGAGGCCAGCACCGCCGCCAGCTGGCCCCGCACGACGGCCGTCGCGCGCCCGGCCTCTCGATCAGACAGCTGCTCGCCGACGCAGAGGATCGGCCGAAGGCCGTGGTCGAGGCAACGGCGCAGCTTGCGCCCGATCAGCTCGTCCGTCTCGCCCTCGTCGCGACGCCGCTCGGAGTGGCCGATGATGGCCCAGGAGGCGAGGCCGACGAGCATGCCCGCCGCCACCTCGCCGGTGTAGGCGCCGGCCTCCTCCGCGTGCACGTTCTGTGCGCCCACGGCCACGTCGCGTCCCGCGAGCGCGCGTCCCACGGCGTCGAGGCAGACGAAGGGCGGACAGATGACGCGCACGACGAGCGGCGTCTCGCTCGCGCCCGCGATCGCGACGGCCAGCTGCCCGGCCGTGGTGGGATCGGTGTGCATCTTCCAGTTGGCGGCGATGATCACGGGACGCATCGCCGGAATCATCGCATGGCGAGCCGCTCCAGGCGCTCCAGGCTGCGCTGCACGGCCGAGCGGGAGGTCCCGACCGATGTGGCCAGGTCGGTCAGCGTGGCCTCCGGGGCGTCCAGCCGCGCACGAGCCACCGCGCGCACACGCGCCGGCTCGCGATCGAGGCGCCCCTCGGCAGCGAGCTGCTCGATGACGCCCACCTGCCGCGCGGCGGCGGCCACCGCTCGGGCCAGGTTGGCCGTCTCGGCGTTGAGGGCGCGGTTCAATTCACCGTGAAGCGAGCGCGCCACGAGGCGGGCCTCGAGCTCGAGCAACGACGCGGAGGCGCCGCAGGCCTGGAGGAACCGGGTGATCGTGGCGCCGCTCTTCCAGGTGACCACCCCCGACCCGCGGCGCAGCCGCAGCGCCGCCGGGAGCCCGGCCTCCGCCAGGCGGGCGGCAAGCTCCGTCGCGGCCGTCGGATCCAGCACGAACTCGAGGTGCGTCCTGCCCCCCGCAAGGCTGAGCGAGCCGCAGGCCAGGAAGCGGCCCCGCAGGTAGGCGAAGCGACAGTGATCGGCGGCGCTTCCCCACTCGAAGGTGCCGCGCGGTCCCTGGTTCAGGCGCACGGCGAGGCGGGCCACCGCCGCGTTGGGTGCCCGGCCGTCCGCGGCCACGCCCAGGCCGGCCCGCTCCGCGAGGCGGCAGCACGGCCGCACCGGCTCCGCGGCCGCCAGCTCGGCGCGGATCGCCTCGACCAGGTCACGCGCCGCGCGGTCGGGCGCCAGCTCAGGCGCTCC
>DATHCS010000057.1:0-2837 GCA_035319405.1 Candidatus Dormiibacterota bacterium
CGTGAAGCCGGGGACGGACGAGGGGTGGTTCGAACACTGGAAGCAGGAGCGGATGCGCTTCTACATCGAGCAGATCGGACTCCGGCCGGAGAAACTCCGCTTCCACGAGCACGGAAAGGACGAGCTTGCCCACTACGCGCGAGCCGCCTTCGACGTCGAGTACGAATTCCCCTTCGGCTGGAAGGAACTCGAGGGCATCCACAACCGCGGCGACTTCGACCTCTCGCGGCACATGGAGGCGTCGGGGCAGAACCTGGAGTACTTCGACCCGGCGACCGAGGAGCACTTCGTGCCCTGGATCGTGGAGACGGCCGGCGGCCCGGACCGCGCCGCCTTCACCTTCCTCATCGACGCCTATCGCGAGGAGGAGGTGCGCGGGGAGACGCGCGTCGTGCTGGCGCTGCACCCCGACCTGGCTCCCTACAAGGTCGCCGTGCTGCCGCTGCTGAAGAAGCGGCCCGAGATCGTCGAGCTATGCCAGCGCATCGTGGGCGACCTGCGGCGCGACGTGATGGCCGTCTACGACGACACCGCCTCGATCGGCAAGCTCTATCGCCGCCAGGACGAGATCGGCACGCCCTGGTGCGTGACGGTGGACGTCGAGTCGCTGGAGGACGGCCAGGTCACGATCCGCGACCGCGACTCGATGACCCAGGATCGCGTGGCGGTCGGCCAGGTCCGCCAGCTCATCATCGATCGGCTTGCCGCCGCCCACGGCGGCTGAGCCGACCGGCAAGGTGACGGCCGAGGAGGCCCGCGCCACGGCAGCACCCTCGATGACGGCCGTGCCCAGCGGGTGGCGCGGCCTTTGGGACGTGCGCCGGGCGCGGCTGTGGCTGGTGGCTTGCGTGGCCGCGGCCTGGCTGCCGGCGCTCGGTGCGCCGCTGCAGCGCTGGTGGGACTTCAGCGCCTTCTACGCGGGGGGCCACTTCGCCTTCACGCCCGAGCTGACGCGCCTGGCCCCGATCCTGCAGTTCCAGGCGGCCAACGACTTGCCGCCGACGCCCTGGGTTTACCCCGCCTGGCTGGCGATCTTCTACGTGCCCTTCGCGGCGCTGCCATACGACCTCGCCGCCGCGCTCCACTTCGCCATCCAGCTCGGTGTGCTGCTCGTGGCGGCGCTGCTCGGCGCGCGGCTGGCGGGGATCCCTCGGTCGTGGGCGCTGCTGGGGACCCTCGCCTGGGCCCCGGCCGCAGCGGGCGTCATCTCGGGCCAGAACACGGCGGTGGCCCTGCTGCTCGTGGTGCTGGCGGCGATGGCGCTCGAGGCGGGTCGGCCCTGGCTCGCAGGGCTGTGGACGGGCATCCTCGCGTACAAGCCGCAGCTCGCTGCGCCGGTGGCCCTGACGCTCGCCTGGCGGGGCGCCTGGCGGGCGGTCCTCGTGATCGTCGCCGCGCTCGGGGTGCAGTACCTCCTCGGTGTGCTGGCGACCGGCGGCGACTGGGGCTGGCCCGCTGCCTGGCTCGATTCGCTGCGCGCCTACAACGCCGCGGACTTCAGCGAGAACGGCTGGCAGGCCATCTCGCTGCCGGCGGTGCTGGGGCGGATCACGCTCGGGGGAGGGGAGCCGGGGTCGCTCACCGGTCCTGCCGTGGTGGGCTACGTGGTCGGTGCGCTGATCGTGCTGCGCTGCCTCCCGGCGCTGCGCTCGTGGGGCCCGGCCCGGGCGATCGCGCTCGGCTGCGCCGCGGGGCTGATCGTCAGCCCACACGCCTGGGTCTACGACGCGGCGCTGCTGTTGCCGGCCGTGGCCGTCTTCGCCCTCGACGCGCGTGACCGTGGCTGGCCGTGGCAGGACCGCTGGCTGCTCGCCGCCGCGTACGCGCTGGCCGTGACCTGGCCCCTCGGCGGCCCGCTCGACAAGGCCGGCGTGGCCCTGGTGCTCGTGGTCGTGCTGGCGCCGTTCGCGCTGCTCGGCTGGTGGCCCTTCCGCTGGACGCGCGCGGGAGCGGCGCAGGCGGCTCCCGCCGAGGCCTAGCTCGCGACGCTGCCCGCCAGCTCCTCGACGCGCGCGAAGTAGCGGTCGATGGCGCCCGCGGCACGCTTGCCGTCGCCCATGGCCAGGATGACCGTCGCGGCGCCGCGTACGATGTCGCCGCCGGCGAAGATGCCGGGGATGCTGGTCATGCCGTCCTCGTCGACCACGATGTAGCCCCACTGGTTGAGCTTCAGATCGGGCACGCTCTGGGTGAGGAGCGGGTTGGCGCGCGTGCCGATGGCGACCACGACCTCCTCGCAGTCGATCACGAACTCGGAGCCGGGCACGGGCACCGGTCGCCGACGGCCAGACTCGTCGGGCTCGCCCAGTTCCATGCGCTGGCAGCGCAGCCCGCGCACCCAGCCCCCCTCGTCGGCCAGCACGTCAAGCGGCGCCGTGAGCAGCTCGAAGCGGATGCCCTCCTGCTCTGCGTGGTGGACCTCCTCGAGGCGCGCCGGCAGCTCGTCCATGCTGCGCCGGTAGACGATGATCGCCTCGTCGGCGCCGAAGCGCTTCGCGGTGCGCACCGCGTCCATGGCCACGTTGCCCCCGCCGACCACGGCCACGCGGTGGCCCTTCAGCACTGGCGTGTCGGCGTCCTCGCGGAAGGCACCCATGAGGTTGACGCGCGTCAGGTACTCGTTGGCCGAGTAGACGCCCTTGTAGTTCTCGCCCGGCACGTTCATGAACACCGGCAGGCCCGCCCCGACCGCCAGGAAGATGGCGTCGAAGCGCTCGCGCAGCTCGGGCAGGGTGAAGGTTTTCCCGATGACCATGTTGCATTCGATCTTCACGCCCTGCTGCTGCAGCCGCTCCACTTCCTGGCGGACGATCTCTTTGGGCAGGCGGAATTCCGGG
>DATHCS010000058.1:0-3208 GCA_035319405.1 Candidatus Dormiibacterota bacterium
CGCGATCCCTTGTGAAACCCCGTGCAAGTACTCGTAGTTTAGCACCTGCGCGCTGATGGAGTCGGGGGCTGAATCGAGTGCCTCCAGCTTCGAAACGTAGCACACAACGCTCGCCGAATCGCGGGCCGAGGTGTACAAACCGGGACGAGCCGCGTCTGCATTTTGCGTAGTCCGCCTCGGTTGCGCCGGGACGGGTGCGCTCCCGGTGCAGACGGGTCAGTCAGCCCCTGCGAACGGGCGGCAGACCATCGACCGAGGGAGGAGCCATGGGTCGAAGGGATTGGAACGGCCACTGCCGGGGCAGGCCGATCGCGATCGCCCTGCTGGCCACGACGCTGGTGGTCGTAGCGCTCGCCGTCGCGGCGGCGCCGGCCGTCGGGTGGCCTGACTACGTGCACGGCACCTCGCCCAACACGGCCACGTGCTCGGGCACGACCGGCAACTGCCACCCGAACGGGACCGGGGCGCCCGGCACCAACGAGGCCTGCCAGTCGTGTCATGCGGGCTTCGCGCTGCACCCGGGCGACAACTGTTGGACCTGCCACAAACCGGGCCTGGCACCGGGCGCGACGGCCGCCGCCTGCACGGGCACCTGCCACACGTGGTCGGCCGCGGACACCTATGTCGCGACCGCCGCCCACAGCGCCACGATTCACCTGGGGTCCAACCTAGAGCCCTGCACGACCTGCCACGCCATGAGCGTGAGTTGGAACACCCCCGGAAAGAGCCCGCACCACAACGGCGAGGCGGCGCCCGAGGCGCCGACCTGCACCACGTGCCACACGGCGACGCCTGTCGACAAGGCACCCGCTCCTCACCCGCCGCTGGTCGCCAGCGTGACGAGCTGTACCACCTGCCACGTCGGCATGTCGCCGCATCCCGCGGCCTCGTCGATCGTCAAGCCGATGCTGACGATCAAGGCTGTCGCCGGAGCGACCGCGGGTGACGTCGTCGTCAGCGGCACGCTCAAGTCCGGGGCGACCGCGCTCGCCGGCGTCACCGTGTATCTCCAGGTGAAGACGCCGGGGAGCGCGGCATACAGCGACTTGTCAGTCTCCCCGGTGACCACCGGTAGCGACGGGTCGTTCAGTGCCACCGTGAGCGGGGCGCTCGCCGGGTCGTTCTACCGGGCCGTATCGCAGGGCATCGCCGGCCCACCGGTCGTCTCGCCGGCCGAAGCCTCGACCGAGCCGGTCAAGGCCACGCTGACACTCAAGCTCAGCAGCACGAGCATCATGCTCCACAAGTCGATCACCGCCAGGGGCGTGCTGGGGCCGGCCAGCCTGCGCGGCCTGTCGGTCAAGCTCACCGCCCAGCGCAAGGTCGGCGCCAAGTGGAAGCCGGCTGCGACCAAGACGAAAGCGAGCTCGGCGACCACCGGCGCGTTCACCTGGAAGTACACGCCCACCAAGCGCGGGTCCTATCGCGTGTTCGCGACGATCGCGAAGACCGCGCAACACACTGCCGCCAAGAGCCCGGTGCGCCTGTTCAAGGTGAAGTGAGCACCAGGCCGGCGTCCGGCCGCGTCCGACGCGGCCCGTTCGCAGGCGACGGGGGCGGGGCGAGGCGTGAACGCCTCGCCCCGCCCCCGTCGCGCTGATCCAAGGCCGCGGCCGAGCTTGGCAGCGCCGGCCGTTGTGACCTACAATCCTTCGGCGTCCTCGAGCCGACGTAGCTCAGCTGGCAGAGCACATCACTCGTAATGATGGGGTCCGGGGTTCGATTCCCCGCGTCGGCTCCACTGCCCCACCACTCGCCGGTCATGTCGCGACCGCGCAGCGCCTCTCACGGCCGTCCCCGCGGGATTCCGATAGAATCGCGGCAGCGAACCCCCTCAAGCCTCCCAAGGAGACCGTCTAATGGCGTATGCAGAGGATTTCGAGAGAGCGGTCCAGGCGGGTCGTCCTCCCACCATCACACATCTGTTCCCGAACTCCAGGGCACTGATCGTCAGCGGCAAGGTCATCGACCGCGCCATGCGTGCCAAGGGCCAGGCCATCGCGATGGCCGCGAACGCGCGCAACACCTTCGTTGTCCGCGGCGCCCTGCGAGCGGCGCAGCGCGCCAATGCCGCCCTCATCGTCGAGATCGCCAAGTCGGAGGGCGGGCAGAAGGCCTACTGCGCGGTGAACTACTGGAACATGGCGCGCGTCGTCGACCAGCTCTGCAACGAGATGGGCATCACCATCCCCGTCGCCGTGCACGCCGACCACTACGGCATCAAGAACGACAAGGACCTCGCCCAGGCCAAGGTCGAGATCCCGACCATGTTCGAGGCCGGCATCACGTCGATCGCCATCGACGCCTCGCACCAGCCCAACGATCAGAACCTGCTGGCCAACATCGCCGTCAACCCGTTCATCCCGACGTGGGCCGGCCTGGAGACCGAGGTGGGCGAGATCAAAGGCGCCTCGGGGCTCTCGACGGCCGACGAGGCGTTGTTCCTGATCCGGGGACTCAACGCGCGCGGCATCTTCGCCGACTGGATCGCGCTGAACAACGGCACCACCCACGGCATCGAAGCCTCCGACGCCGGCATCCAGGTCGAGTCGACCGCTGCGATCCACGAGGCGCTGACGCCCTACGAGGTGAGCGGCGCCCAGCACGGGACCTCGGGCAACAGCTCCGAGCGGCTCCGCGAGATCGCGGCCCGCACCCATACCACCAAGGCCAATGTGGCCACCGCCCTCCAGATGATCTCGTGGGGCCTCGAAGTGAACGACTACGGCAACGCCCAGCTCGACGCCGATGGGAACTTCATCAAGGTCGAAGGCGAGGGGGTGACCGAGGAGATGTGGAGCCAGGTGGTCGCCTACGCCGACGAGAGGGGCTGGAAGAAGGGCGACTACAAGAACCTGAACCTGCCGTTCGAGAACAGGTTCCTCGCGCTGCCGGCGGCGATCCGCGAGCGCATGGCCAGCCGGGTCGAGGAGTTCGCCTACAAGATGATGACCGAGGTCTTCAACGTCCAGGACACCGCGCCGCTCGCCGTCGAAGCGATCCTTGCGGCCGGCTCCTACGACCTCAAGCCCAAGGTGGGCCGGACCGAGGATCCCAAGGACTGGACAGACGATCAGATCGTCGAGCGGGCGGAGTTGCTGGACACGGATAAGGGCGCCGTCGGCAACTTCGACGACTGACACGAGGAGCGGCCCGTCCGGGTCGCAAGCTCACCCTGGCCGACTGAGGGCGCGGGGGGCACGCTCAA
>DATHCS010000059.1:0-5206 GCA_035319405.1 Candidatus Dormiibacterota bacterium
GACGAGCTGGTCCCGTACGACAACAAGCCCGATACCGAGACGCCGCTCTACGAGCATCTCCAGCGGACGATCGCCTATACGCTCGACCGGCTGGGCCCGCACGGCCTGCCGCTCATCGGCCGGGCCGACTGGAACGACTGCCTCAACCTCAACTGCTTCTCGGAGGAGCCGGGCGAGTCATTCCAGACGACGGAGAACCGCGAGGGTGGCGTGGCGGAGTCGGTCTTCATCGGCGGGCTCTTCGTGCTCGCCGCCGGCGAGCTGGCGCGGATTGTGGAGCGCTGCGGAGATGCCGCCGCGGCCGAGCGACATCGCGCCGCGGCGGCCCGCATGGCCGGCGCCGTGGAGACCCATGGCTGGGACGGGGCCTGGTTCCGGCGCGCCTACGACTACTTCGGGCGGCCGGTCGGCTCGGCCACCAACGACGAGGGCCGCATCTTCATCGAGCCGCAGGGAATCTGCGTGATGGCGGGAATCGGGCTGCAGGACGGCCGCGCCGAACAGGCGCTGGCGGCGGTGCGCGAGCACCTCGCGACGCCTCACGGCATCGCCCTCCTGGCCCCCGCCTTCAGCCGGTACCAGCTGCACCTCGGCGAGATCAGCTCGTACCCCCCCGGCTACAAGGAGAACGGCGGCGTCTTCTGCCACGCGAACCCGTGGCTGATGATCGCCGAGGCGCGGCTCGGTCACGGCGACCAGGCGCTGGACTACTACCTGCGCCTCAACCCCTCGGCGCGGGAGGGGCTGGCCGACGTCCACCGCTGCGAGCCGTACGTCTACGCCCAGATGATCGCCGGACCCGAGGCGCCGACCTTCGGCGAGGCCAAGAACTCCTGGCTCACCGGGACCGCGGCCTGGAACCTCGTGGCGGCCACGCAGTGGATCCTCGGCATCCGCCCCGAGCACCACGGCCTCCGCATCGACCCGGTGCTGCCAACGGGTTGGGACGGCTTCCGCGCCGTGCGCCGCTTCCGCGGCGCGAGCTTCGACATCACGGTCCGCAAGCCGGTCGGGACGGCGGGACGGGTACGGCAGCTGGTGGTGGACGGCACGCCCCTGGCCGGCAACCTGGCACCCCTGCCCGAGCGGCCCGGCGCGACGATCCGGATCGAGGCGCAGATCGAGCCCGACTGAGGGGGCACCCTCCCCCCGGAGGAGGCGGAGTGCCGTCGGGGCGCTCGGCCCGAACGATCGTGCCGCCCGGCCCTGCCAGCCGCGGCCCGCGGGCGCGATCCTCACTCGTTGAGAGGAGGTGGACCCGGTGAAGGCCATCGTCGTCTACGAGTCCCTGTGGGGCAACACGGCCGCGGTCGCCCGAGCGATCGCGGAGGGCATCGGACACGGGGCTCGCGCCCTGGCCACCGACGAGGCCACGCCCGCCGACGTCGCCGAGGCCGACCTCGTCGTGGCGGGGGCGCCAGTGATGGGTTTCCAGCTCCCGACCGAGGGCATGCGCGAGCAGGTTCGACGCGGCGCATCGCGTGAGGCCAGGCCACCCGACCTCGCCCATCCCACCCTGCGGTCCTGGCTGGAACGGCTGCCCGCGGGTCGTGGCCGCTCGGCCGCGTTCGAGACGCGCTTCCGATGGTCCCCCGGCGGGGCCACCGGCGCCATCGACAGGCGCCTGACCCGAGCCGGCTATCGGCCGTTGACGCCGCCCGCGAAGTTCATCGTCCGCGGCAAGTACGGCCCGCTGCGCGAGGGCGAGATCGAGCGAGCCCGCGCGTGGGGCGCGACGCTCGCGCAGTGCCTCGCGCGGGGCGTGGAGCCGGTCAGGCCCAGCTGACCGAGGCGACGCGCACGGGATCGCGCACGCCCTTCAGGCTCGCGTCTCGGGCGTCGGCGACCGCCACGTCGCCCGCCTCTCCGAGGGTGGCGGCGCTGGCCATGATGCCCCCCTCCGCGGCGAGCGCGGCCACCCGCGCCGCCACGTGGACGCCCATCCCGCTGTAGTCGTCGCCGCGTCGGGTCGCCTCGGCGCTGTGCAGGCCGATGCGGACCTGCAGCGCGAAGCCGGTCGTGCGACGGTGATCGGCCAACGCGCGCTGGATGGCGATCGCGCAGTCGAGCGCGGGCCGCGCGGCCTCGAAGGCCGCGAAGAAGCCGTCGCCGGTGGAGTTGACCACCCGCCCGCCGTGGCGAGCGATGAGCGAGCGAAGCGCCTCGTCGTGCCAGGCCAGGAGCTGCTGCCAGGCCACGTCGCCGAGCGCCTCGGCGAGCTTCGTGGAGCCCACGATGTCGGTGAACACGAAGGTCATGCGCGCCTGGCGTGGGGCACCGCGGCGCTGCTCGGCCGCCTCGAGCTCCCGCGCGGCGGCGGCGGCGTCGAGCGGAGCGCCCAGTCGCTCGAACTCGGCGAGGGCGGCGCGCAGCTCCAGCTCGGCGGCCTCGTCATCGTGCTGCGCGTACAGCGCCATCGCCAGCAGGGCCTGCCCCCGGGCGATCTCGTACGGAGCGGCCACTTCACGCCAGAGCCGGATGGCGGCCCGCGCCTCTGCGGCCGCCGCCGGCGCATCCCCCTCGGCCAGCAGGACGCGCGCCCAGCTCTCGCGGCGCGTGGCCGTGATGGCGGGCGAGTCGTACTCCCTGGCCGCCTCGTCCAGCGCGACGGCTGCAGTACGCGCCGCCGCCACTTCACCGGCCGCGACGGCGATCTCGACCTGGGCGGGCAGGAGACGCAGGCTGGCGAGCTTGTTCCAGGGTTCCGCCCTGACGGCCGAGTCGAGGGCGGTGAAGGCGGCGCGCGCGTTCCCCTCCGCGAGGCGGATCCGGGCAAGGGCGGGTTGGGGGCTGCGGCCCAGGCCGTGGGCCTCGCGCACCGCCGCCTCTGCGCCGGCCAGGTCGCCCCTTCGCAAGCGCACCTCGCCGAGGGCGTACAGGCCGTCCGCCATGGGCGGGATGGCGTGGTAGGCGGCCAGCTCGTCGGTGGCCTGGCGCAGCTCAGCCTCGGCACGCTCCCAGGCTCCCCGCAGCGCGACCACTTCGGCCCGGTGGACGCGACAGATCCCCGGGAAGCCCGAGACCGACTGGCGCTGGCACCAGCGCTCGGCGGCCTCCGTCCACTCGCTCGCACGTCCGTAGTCGGTCAGGTCACGGCAGGCGGCGATCATCGTGCAGTAGGTGACCCCCGTGCGGATCGGCGACAGCTCACCGTTGACCGCGGCGACGGTCGCTTCCTCCATGAGGCCCATGCCATCGGCGGCAGCGCCGGTCTGGATCTTGAGGCCGCCGAGCGCGGCGAGGGCGGTGGCCTGGAGGTCGGCGTCGCGCGCCCGACTGGAGATGGCGACGGCGTCCTCGGCCAGGCTCAACGCCGCTTCGATGTCGCCGCGGGCCATCGCGACGCCGCTCCTGGCCAGCGCCAGGTAGCCATGGGCGTAGCCCTCCGGTTCGCCCTCCAGCAGCCGCTCCGCTCGGCGGATCCAGGCCGACGCGATCGAGGGCTTGCCGATGTACCCGTACTCGCGGCCCAGGTCGAGGGCCAGGTAGGCGGCCCGGATCCGCTCGTCTGCGTCCAGGCGAACCTTGAAGGCCCGCTCCTTGAGCTCGAGCTCGTCGTCGGCGCGGGCCGCGAAGAACGCCGCGTCGGCGAACGCTTCCAGGTCATCGCCGCTCAGGCTGGCCGCGCGATCGGCCTGCCCGAAGAGGTCGTAGGCGGCCTGCCAGTCATGGCTTTGGAGCGCCTCGCGAGCCCGATCGAGCGGATCCGACGCCCGATCCTCCACGGTCGCGGCCCGTTCGTTCATGGCCGCGATTGTGCCACGGCGCCCGGCCCGTCCCACACGGCGCTGGTGGCCGAAGACGCGTAACCGGATCGAAAGGTGGACGAGGCCATGGTGGGTCCATGCACACCCCCACCCACTCCCCGAGCTCGGTCCGCGACCGGAACCTTCGGCGGTTGCGCACCCTGACGGTCGGCACGGCCGTCGCGGCGATCGCGGCCACCGCGGGGCTGGGGACCCTCGCGGCCGTGAGCGGCGCCGGCCAGTCCACGCCGGCGACGACCTCGAGCTCCTCGACGACCACGACGACCACGACAGGCACGACCTCGACCAGCGTCGACACCCTCCAAGCGGCACCTCAGGCTGCCACCTCCAGCAGCGGCGGTGGGCAGGTGACGAGCGGAGGGTCCGGACGGTGATCGAGTCGGTCATCTGGCGCGCCCTGGGAACCACCGCTCACCTGCTCGTGGCCGACGGCGACCTGGCGCTTGCCCGCCGAGCGGTGGACGAGGTGCTCGATGCGGTGGAGCAGACCTACAGTCGCTTCCGCTCCGACAGCGAGCTCAGCCTCCTGAACGAATCGCCCGAGGAGGACGCCCGTGTCAGCGAGCTGCTCGGCCAGGCCATCGCGGCCGCGCTGCGAGGAGCGCGGTTGAGCGACGGTGCGCTCGACCCGACCGTCGGCACGGCCATGCGGCTGGTGGGCTACGCCGAGGACTTCGGCCGCGTGCTGGAGCGGGACGACCCGCTCACGCTCCGCGTTGCCCCGGTACCCGGCTGGCGGGCGGTGCGCTTCGATCCACGGACCCGCCGTGTCCGCCTGCCTCGCGGCGTCGAGCTCGACCTCGATTCGACCGGCAAGGCGCTCGCGGCGGACCTCGCTGCCGCCGCGGCCAGCGACGCCCTTGGCGGAAGCGGCGCGCTGCTGAGCCTGGGCGGCGACATCGCGCTGGCGGGGCCCGTGCCGGTCGATGGCTGGCGGGTGCTGGTGGCCGAGGACAGCGCTGCGGCCCCCGACGGACCCGGCGAGGTGATCGTGCTGCTCGGCGGCGCGCTCGCCACCTCCAGCACGACCGTGCGGCGCTGGGCTCGCGGCGGCGTGACGCTCCATCACCTGCTCGATCCCCGCACCGGCCTGCCGGCGGTCAGTCCGTGGCGAACGGCCTCGGTGCTCGCCGCCTCCTGCGTCGACGCCAACATCGCCGCGACGGCCGCCATCGTGCGGGGCGCCGACGCGCCGGCCTGGCTCGAGGCCACCGGCCTCGCGGCCCGCCTGGTCTCGACGTCGGGGGCGGTGCGGCGCGTCGGCGCCTGGCCGGTGCCGGCCGCTGCACATCTCCATGACCGCGCGGCGCCAGCGCCGACCCGGACCTCCTCCGTCGCCCACCACATGCCGGCTGCACCGGTCCCGTCCCGCCACCTCGCCACGGAGGCTCCCGCCATGAGATAGCAAGGGCGAACCAGCGCCGGTCCACCACCCCGGG
>DATHCS010000060.1:0-2848 GCA_035319405.1 Candidatus Dormiibacterota bacterium
CGGGAACAGGCGCGCCGCGCCGGTCACGAGGGTGCGGCCGGGACACGCGGACCTCGCGGGCGCGCTGAAGTACGGGTTCGACGACGTCCGGAACGTCCTGGAACGGGCCAGCGCCCGCGAGACGACCATGCGCGTCGCGGCCGGCGCGGTCTGCCGGGCATTCCTCGACCAGCTGGGCATCACCGCCTGGAGCTACACAGTCGGTGTCGGCGACGTCGCGGTCGACGGCGCCCGGATGACGCGCAGCCACGAGGAGACCGAGGCCAGCCCGCTGCGCTGTCCCGATCCCGAGGCGGAGGATCGCATGATCGCCGCCATCGACGAGGCGCGGGCATCGGGCGACACCCTCGGCGGCGTCTTCGAGGTGATCGCCGACGGCGTGCCGATCGGGCTGGGCAGTTACGTCCACTGGGATCGCCGGCTCGACGGCGCGCTCGCCCAGGCGATCTGCTCGATCAATGCCGTCAAGGGCGTCGAGTTCGGGCTCGGCTTCGAGCAGGCGCGCCGGCGGGGCTCCGCCGTCCACGACGTGATCGAGGGCCTCGACGGGGGTCGCTGGCGACATCGCAGCAACAACGCGGGCGGCCTCACCGGCGGCGTGAGCAACGGCGAGCCGATCATCGTCCGTGGGGCCGTCAAGCCGATCTCGACCCTCGCCCGTCCCCTCCCCTCCGCGGACCTGCGCACCGGCGGGCCGGTCGACGTCGCGCACTACGAGCGCAGCGACATCAGCGTGGTCCCCGCGGCGGGAGTCATCGGCGAGGCGATGGTGCTGCTGACCCTGACGCGCTTCCTGCTGGAGAAGACGGGCGGCGACTCGCTGCTCGAGGTGCAGGACAACCTGGCCCGCTACCGGGCCCGCGTCGCGAGGCCCGGCCGAACCAACGCCGAACCGACCACGGCCGCGGGCGCGGCCACAGCGGGTGGCACCGAGGACGAGGGCGAGGCGGGTTCGGGCGGGGACGACTGAGGCGATCGTGGAACTGGTGCTGGTGGGCCTTCCGGGCAGCGGCAAGTCGGCCGTCGGGCGCCGGCTCGCGCGGAGCCGCCACGCCGACTTCGTGGACGTCGACGCGCTGGTCGAGGCCGCGGCCGGAGCCACCGTGGCCGAGATCTTCACGCGGGAGGGCGAGAACGGCTTCCGGGATCGCGAACGGGCCGCCATCGAGGCCCTCGGCCCGGCGGACCGCGGCCATCGCCTCAGCCGCGTCATCGCCACCGGCGGGGGCGCGGTCCTCGATCCGGGCAACCGCTGGCTCCTTTACCGGGGGCGCCGCGTGGCCTGGCTCGATGCGCCATCCAGGGTGCTCGCCGGCCGCCTCGCCCACAGCCCGGTGCCCCGTCCGCTGCTGGACGGCCGCGACACGGTGCGCGCGCTCGACGAGCTGCGCGCGGCGCGCGAGCGCTACTACGCGCCCGCGACCCGGGTCGAGGCGATCGGCCGGGCCGAGGAGATCGTGCCCCGGCTCGAGCCGCTCCTCCGCGGGGGCTCGCCGACCGGCACACGCATGCTGGACGCCCGGACCGCGGTGGGGCGGATCGTGCTGGGAGCCGACATCGCGACCGCCGCCCTGATCGAGCTGCTGGACGAGATGGACGCGCGGCGCACGGCGCCGGTCTCGGAGCCCGCCGCCTGGCGCTTGCACGGCGCACGGCTCGTCGACGCGGTCCGGGCGGCCCGGCCGAGCATCTCGCTCGAACCGTTGCTGCTCCCACGCGGCGAACGGGCCAAGTCGTTCCGCACCGTGGAGCGCGCCACGCGCGAGCTGGCGCGCCGCCATCACGAGCGCGGCGACCCGCTCATCTCGATCGGGGGCGGCGCGCTGACCGACACGGCCGGCTTCGTCGCCGCGATCTATGCGCGGGGGGTGCCGCTCGTCCATGTTCCGACCACGCTGCTCGGCCAGCTCGATGCCGCCATCGGCGGCAAGACCGCCATCGACCTCCCCGAGGGCAAGAACCTGGTGGGTGCCTTCCACCAGCCGCGGGCCATGGTCCTCGACGTGGCGCTGCTGGCGACCCTGCCCGCACGGGAGCGGCGCGCGGCGCTCGGGGAGGCGGTCAAGATGGCGGCCCTTGGCGACGAGCGGCTCTTCCGCCTGCTGGAGCACAGCGGCGCGGCGATCGCCGCCGGCGACCCGGACGCCCTCGCCTCGGGCGCCCTGACCGAGGTGGTCGAGCGTTGCGCGATGGCGAAGCTCGATGTCGTCAGCGCCGACGAGCGCGAGGCTGGCCGACGGGTGACGCTCAACCTCGGCCATTCGATCGGCCACGCGCTCGAGGCGGCCTGCGACTACCGCGGCCTGCTGCACGGCGAGGCCGTGGCACTCGGGCTGCGCGGAGCGGTGGCCGTCGGTCGCGCGCTGCAGGTGACGCCGCCGGCGCGGGGCGAGCGCATCGTGGCGCTGCTCGACGCGTTGAGCCTCGGCCGGCGGGCCCCGGCGGTCAGCGCCGCCGCCGTGCGCGAGCGACTCGCCGCCGACAAGAAGGTCGCCGGGGGTCGGCTGCGCTGGGTGCTGCCGACGGCGGACGGCGTGACGGTGCGGACCGACGTCCCCGACGACGCGGTCGAGGCGGGCATCGCGGCCGCCCTGGGCGGCCGCCGGCAGAAAGGCGGGAGGACGCGATGACCAGCGTGCTGGTGCTCGAGGGACCGAACCTGAACCTGCTGGGCGAGCGTGAGCCGGAGATCTACGGCAGCGCGACGCTCGAAGAGGTGCACGCCCTGATCGCGCTCCGCGCGGCCGAGCTCGCGGTGGGCGTTGACTTCTTCCAGTCGAACCACGAGGGCGCGCTCATCGACCGGCTCCACCGACGGGACTTCGACGGGGCCCTCGTCAACGCGGGC
>DATHCS010000061.1:0-3423 GCA_035319405.1 Candidatus Dormiibacterota bacterium
GCAGGGCCGTGGCCTCGTCGGCCCGCTCGTGGAGCTCGCGAGCCTGAAGCAGCGCCTCCTCGAGCTGCGTCGCGGCGGTGGCCATGTCGGTCTGCCAGAGCGCGAGCACCCCGGAGCCCCGCAGGACGCGCATGCGCTCGACCGTGAGCGGCGTCGGGGAGGTGCGTGCCAGGAGGTCGTCGAGGCGTCGCCGGCCCTCGCTCAGGAAGCCGCGTGCACGCCAGAAGTCGACGAGCGCAGCGGCGAGCTCGAGGGCACGCGTCAGGTCGGGCAGGCCGCCGAGGTAGTCGAGCGCCGCGCGCAGGTCGTCGTGCGCAGTCGCGAGGCGCTCCAGCCAGAGGGCCTGGCTGCGCCCGTTCGACTCGGCCGCGGCTGCCAGCGCCAGCTGCAGCTCGTACGTCGCGTGCGCCTCCCGCAGCGGCTCGAGCTCGCCGGCCTCGACCAGGCGCGCCAGAGCGTAGTCGCGCACGGTGGCCAGCATCGCGACGCGGACGGAGCCGTGGTCCGTCTCGCGCTGCAGCAGGAGACTCTGCTCGACCAGGCCGTCGAGCGAGTCGAGCAGGTCGAGCTCCAGCGGGACCAGGTCGCCGCCCGCCCCGTGGAGGCAGACCAGCTCGATCGCCTCGAGGCTGGCCGGTCCGGCGAAGATCCCCAGGCGGCGGAAGAGGGCCTGGCCGTCGAGCGAAAGCAGGTCGTAGCTCCAGTCGAGCGTGGCTCGCAGCGTGCGCTGGCGGACCGGCAGGTCGGCGGGCCCCGAAGCGAGGACGTCGAGCTGGTGCGCCAGGCGGGCGGCCAGCTGGCCGGGCGTGAGGAGGCGGGTCCGCGCGGCGGCCAGCTCCACCGCCAGCGGCAGGCCGTCCAGACGGCGACAGATCTGCTCCACCGCGGCGTTCGTCGCGGGATCGTCCGGGAGCGGCCCGCGGACGGCCTCCGCCCGCTCGCGGAAGAGCCGTCGTGCGTCGTCGATCGGCAGCGGCGCGACCTCCACGACGTGCTCGCCCCGTACCCGCAAGCCGGCCCGGCTCGTGACCAGCGCGGTCAGGGACGGGACGCGCTCGAGGAGAGCCAGGAGGTCCGGCACGGCCGGCAGGAGGTGTTCGAGGTTGTCCAGCAGCAACAGCGTGCGGCCCTCCGCGAGCCGCCGTTCCAGGCGAGCCTCCAGCGGCCCTCCGCCCTCCTCGGCGAGGCCCATCGCGGATGCGATCGCGCGCAGCACGAGGGCGGGGTCGGCCAGGCCGGCAAGCGGCACGAAGGCGACCTCGCGCCCGGCGGTCTGCACCTCCTCGGCGGAGGCGAGCGCGAGCCGCGTCTTGCCCGTGCCCCCTGGCCCGACGAAGCTCACCAGCCGCACCTCGGGTTGGGCCAGGAGCTGGCGCAGAAGCCCCAGCTCGGGCGCGCGGTCGAGCATCGATGTGGCCGGCGCCGGGAGCCGTGCCACGCCGTGCGGCGGCGGGGATGGCTCCGCCGCCTCGGGCTCCATGGCGGATTCGGTGAACCGCTCCGTCAGCAGCGACGCGAGATCGTCGGCGACGAGCTCCGCCAGCTGGGACGGGGTCTCGAACGTGTGCGAGGCGAAGAGGTCGGCGGCGCCGATGCGTTCCAGCAGGGCCGCCAGCCGTGCCTCACGTCCCGCCGCCTCGCGGCGCAGGTAGACGAGGCGGGGCTTGCCGGCGCTGCGCGCCCACTCGTCCTCCTGTGCGGAGATCGTCGCGTCCGGCTCGACCCACCCGTAGTCGTGGCCGTAGATGGCCAGCATGATGTCGCACTGCTCCAGGTAGGCGCGGTAGATCGCGGGTGGCGGATAGGGGCGGGCCCCCAGTTCGGCCAGCACCGGCGACAGGTGCAGGCGGGCGATCGCGTCGCGAGCGGCGACTCGTTCGGGCGCGAGCTCCTGGACGACCGCGCTGATGAACACGCGCAGCCGCTGGTCGGGAGTTCGGATGGGCGGCATCGGTTCCTCGAAGGGGCGAGCGCGCGAATCGTAGCAGCGCCTCCCGCGACCGCGCGCTCAGCCGCCGTCGTTGCTAGGAAATGACCGTGCGCATCAATAAAAGGCAATGTGCCATTGACAAAAGGAAAACGTAGATGTACTACTTGCAGGCCCAGCCATCCATGAAGGCTGCGACAGGCACGGGAGCACATCCAGCGATGCACGAACAGCGGATCCTGGAGCGTAACGATCGGATGGGGAGGCCCTGAGCATGGCCCACGACGTCATCGCCACCTGCCCGGTGTGCAGCCAGGAGCTGATTGTCACCCGTCTTCACTGCCGGAGCTGCGGTACGACCCTCGAAGGAGAGTTCGCGGTGGGTCGCTTCGGTCGGCTCAATCGTGAGCAGCTGGCCCTGCTCGAGAGTTTCCTAAGGTCGCGCGGCAACCTGCGCGAGATGGAACGCGAACTGGGCATCTCCTATCCGACCGTGCGCGCCCGGGTCGATGCCCTCGTCCGGACCCTCGGACTGGGCGATGGCGATCACCCCACCGAGGAGCTGGAGAGCGCCGTCCCCGCAGCGGCCAGCGAGGGCTCGGGGGACGAGCCATCTCCCGACGCGGCGCGCCGGGAGATCCTCGAGCGCCTGGCGCGTCACGAGCTGACGGCCGAGGCTGCGGCCGCGGCGATCCGTGGCACCGGTCGCGGTGACCGACCATGAGTGGGACGGTCGGCACCGCGGAGCAGGCGGCCACGTTCGAGCACGAGATCGGTCCCCAGGGCGAGCTGGTGGTGCGCGTTCCCGACGGCGAGATCAGCCTGCGGGGGACCGACGGGTCGCGCGTCAGCGTGCACGACCTCGGTCCGTCCGCGCGGCTGGCCATCCTGCGCAGCGACGGACGCCTCGAGATCGGCCTCGCCGACGAGGGGCGCCCGGAGGACGGGCTGGCCCGCTGGCTGCGCTGGGGCCGTGCCCGTGCGCACTTGGAGATCGAGGTGCCGCACGCCGTGCGCGTCCAGGTCGAGGTCACCACCGCCACGATCCGCGTGGTCGGGCTCGACGGCGAACAGGGGTACCGGACGGTCTCCGGGGAGATCGACCTGCTCGACAGCGGGGGTGCGGTGGCCGTCGAGGGCGTCTCCGGCGACGTCGCCATCGCCGCCCGCGGGCCGCTCGCCCTGCACGCGCGCACCGTGTCCGGCGACCTGCGCGCGTCCAGTCCGCTCCTGCGCGAGCTGCAGCTGAGCACGATGAGCGGGGACCTCCGCCTCGAGGGACAGCTGGCCGCCGGCGACCATCGCATCGAAACGGTCAGTGGCGACGCGGTCCTGCTCGGCCCGACCAACCTTGCCGTGGCAGCCAGCACGATCTCCGGGGGTGTGGCCACGGACCTGGCTCATCATGTGGACGGCGGACGCGGGCGGCAACGACTCGTGATCGGCGACGGGGCCGCCCATCTCCTCTTCCGCTCCATGTCGGGCGACCTCGACGT
>DATHCS010000062.1:0-2362 GCA_035319405.1 Candidatus Dormiibacterota bacterium
GGCAGTGTCGGTCGCAGCCCTGTACCCGGATTGGCCGCAATACGCGGCGCGAATCCGTGACGCGGTCACGGGCCTGCCTGCCGAGGAGCTGGCGCTGCGTGCCGGACCGGAGCACGCCCCGATCTGGGCTCTGGCGGCCCACGTAGCCGGGACCCGCGTGTATTGGTTGTGCGGCGTCTTCGGGCAGCCAGGCGCCGACAGCACGCCCTTCCCCTCGCCGCTGACCGATCCCGGCTGGGAGGACGACGAGGCCAGGCCGCGTTCCGCCGCCGAGCTGACGTGGGCGCTCGACTCGAGCTGGGCGGTCGTGCGCGACTGCCTCGCAGGCTGGTCGGTGGAGGACCTCGGGCTGACCGCGTCGCGACCGTGGGGCACCGCCGTGCAGGTGCACAGCCGCGCCTCGGTCCTCAACCGGCTCTTCAGCCACGATGCCTTCCACGCCGGTGAGATCTCGCAGTTGCTGGGCGTGGGCGGCCTGCCGACGATCGACCTGTGGGCCCCCCGGCCACCGACCTGACGTTCCGCTCGGCCGCGGCAGGGCGCCCGCGGCAGGTGCTACCATTCGCGGTCGCGCTCGTCGGCACCACTCGCCCACGGGCTGCCCATCACCGAACGCATCGAGGTCACATCTGCCTTGGCCCACTCGTCCCGAACCTGGCGCGGCGCCCGCACGCCCCAGGCCATGAAGCGCGTCCGCCAGTCGGAGCGCAAGCGCGCCTTCAACCAGCCCCACAAGTCACGCGCCAAGACGCTCGTCACGAAGGCCCTGGGCGAGGCCCGCGGGGGCGAGCCGGAGGCGGCGCAGGCCGCGGTGGTGGATGCCGTCGCCGCGCTCGACAAGGCCGTCAAGGCCGGCGCCCTGCACCGCAACGCAGCCGCGCGCCGTAAGAGCCGCCTGATGCGCAAGGTGAACGCGGCGCTCGAAGGCGCCACGATCGTTTCGACGGCCCGGACCGGACGCACGACGGGTAAGGCGGCCGCTGCGAAGGCGGCCAAGGCGCGCGTCGCGGCGTCCAAGGCGGCCAAGGCGAAGGGTGAGCAGACGGCCGCCGGCAAGGCCCGCGCGGCCCTCTCGCGCTCGACCCGCGGCGAGGCCGCTGCGAAGGTCGAGGCGACCCCGCCGACGCCGGCAACCAGCGGCCGGGCGGGGGCGTCGAAGGCCGCACCGAAGCCCGGGGCCAAGGCCGCTGCGGCGAAGACGACCCAGGCCAAGCCAGCCGCCAAGGGCACGGCCGCCAAGGCCACGGCCGCCAAGGCCACGGCCGCGAAGCCCGCACCCAAGCCGGCCGCCAAGGCCACGGCCGCGAAGCCCGCAGCCAAGCCGGCCACGGCCGCGAAGCCCGCAGCCAAGCCGGCCGTGGCCAAGAGCACGGCTGCCAAGGGCGCGACCGCCAAGGCGACCGCAACGAAGCCTGCGAAGCCGACGGAGAAGCGCTAGCCCTTCGACCCCCGGGCGCGCTGGCGCTAGCTGGTGCCCGTCGCGGCGGCGGCTTCCTGCCCCGGCTCGCCCGGTCCTGGCTCG
Organism: Candidatus Dormiibacterota bacterium; assembly: GCA_035319405.1. GTDB lineage: Bacteria > Chloroflexota > Limnocylindria > Limnocylindrales > CSP1-4 > DASPUH01. Next base: position 1,523 of record DATHCS010000062.1, read on the forward strand.
CCCGCCTTCGCGGTGGGCCCGGCGACGCCGTAGAGAGCACCCCCCAAGAGCGCGCCGCCCGCCACCAGGCCGGTCAGGATCAGGCCCCCGCTGAGCTGCTCTTGGATCACGTAGCGCTCGAAGGTGGCCACGTCGGTCACGCCGGCCGCGGCGAGGTCGGGCCCCAGGCCCTTGGCCGCCTGGTCGAGGTAGCGCAGGTACGTGCACTGCGGCCCCGTGGAGCACACGAGTGGACCGCCCTGCGTCGCATCGCGATAGCCCGTGTCGGCGTAGACGAAGAGCAGGCGCAACGCCACGTAGAGCACGGCCAGGGAGATGCCGGTCAGCAGGCCCGCGTAGAGCGCATTGACGAGGACGCGCCACCAGGGTCGCCGGCGGGCAGAGCGGGCATCGGCGTAGAAGCCGATGAGCATCCCCGCCGGCAGGGCCACCAGGAAGACGAGCGACTGGACCGCGATGATCAGCTCGAAGCTCAACGCGATCACCACGGCCATGCCCAGACCGACCCAGCCGGCGAAGATGGCCCCCCGGTCGATGACGCGGGTCACGCCATCACGATCGAGCCAGGGCGGCCGCAGCGGGGAAGCGGGCGGCGATGCCCAGTTCCTCCTCGATCCGCAGGAGCCGGTTGTACTTGGCCACGCGCTCGCTTCGCGAGGGCGCGCCCGACTTGAGCTGCCCGGCGCCAGCGCCGACGGCGAGGTCGGCCAGCGAGGTGTCCTCCGTCTCACCCGAGCGGTGACTCACCACGGTGCCCCAGCCGGCGTCCTGGGCCATCTCGATGACCGCCAGCGTCTCTGACACCGTCCCGATCTGGTTGAGCTTGACCAGCACCGCATT
>DATHCS010000063.1:0-6894 GCA_035319405.1 Candidatus Dormiibacterota bacterium
CCCTCCTTCGCGAAGTGGGTCTGGGGACCCTCGACGCGGATGCGCTTGCCGAAGCCGAAGCGCGTCAGCAGCCGGATGTAGAGCGGCATCACGATCACCACCAGGGCGAATGCCAGCAGCAGGCCCTGGACGATCAGCACGTTCATGAGCCGGCGTCCCGCCCGGCCGCCACGAGCGCCTCGACCACCGACTCGAGCGCCACCCCGCGCGAGCCCTTGACCAGCACCAGGTCGCCGGCCTCAAGACGCGGCAGCACGGCATCGAGCGCGCCGCCCGCGTCCGGCACCTGCACCACCGCGCGTCGCGGCAGCCCCGCCGCGAGGGCGGCCCGGGCGATGGCCCGGCCGCCCTCCCCGACCGTCACCAGCAGCTCGGCCACGGCGGCCGCGCGCTCGCCAAGCGCGAGGTGCTCGGCCTCCGCCACGTCGCCCAGCTCGAGCATCTCCCCCAGCACCGCCACGCGGCGCCGTGCCGGCAGGTCGCGCAGCAGCTCGAGCGCCGCGACCATCGTGTCCGGGCTGGCGTTATACGTGTCGTCGAGGATGCGCCACGGGCCAGCCGGCGCGAGGACCGTGCGGTGGGGCGCGCCCCAGCCGCCGGCCAACCCCTCCGCGACCGCGTCAAGCGGCAGGCCTGCCGCGAGCCCGACGGCGGCCGCCGCGAGGGCGTTGTGCACGTTGTGGCGGCCCAGCGCGGGCATGCCCACGCCGACGTGGCCCTGCGGCGCCTGGAGCGTGAAGCGCATCCCCGCGTCGCCGAGGGACGTGACCTCGCTGGCGGTTACCTCCGCCCCCCGCCCGAAGCCGTAGGTCGTCACGCGGGCGGTCGTGCGCCGACCCATGCGCGCCACCCGCGGGTCGTCCGCGTTGAGGATGGCCATGCCGTCGGGTGGCAGGGCCTCGACGAGGCGGCCCTTCTCGCGCTCGATGACGGCCAGCGACCCGGCCCGCTCGACGTGCACGCCGCGCACGGCCGTCACGACCCCGACATGGGGGCGGGCGAGGCGGGCGAGCTCGGCGATCTCACCTTCCACGTACATGCCCATCTCGAGCACCGCCACGTCCGTCTCCTGGGTCAGCCGCAGCAGCGTCAGGGGCAGGCCGATCTCGTTGTTCTCGTTGCCGGCGCTGGCCAGCACATGGCGCCGCGTGGCGAGCACGGCGGCCGCTGCCTCCTTGGTGGACGTCTTGGCGAGCGATCCCGTGATGCCGACCACGAGCGGCGCGAAGCGGGTCCGCCACTCGGCGGCGAGTGTCTGCAGGGCCGCCAGGGGGTCGGCCACCTGCACGACCGTGACGTCGCCCAGTCCGGCCAGGGCCTCAGCCGGCGGTGGCACGCTCACGATCAGCGCACTGGCCCCCTGCGCGACCGCCTCGGCGAGGAAACGGTGACCGTCGGTGCGTGCTCCGGGCAGGGCCACGAAGACGTTGCCGGCCTCGACGCGCCGCGAATCCACGGCGGCGCCGACGATGGGACGGCTGCCGGCGACCAGCAGGCGACCGCCGCTGGCTCGGGCGAGGGACTGCGCATCGTGGGCCGCGACCCGGGGTCCTGGCGGCCCAGGGCTGCTCGCCGCTGTCACGTTCACCCGCCATTCTCCCATGGCGGTGATCACGGGCCGCCCGAGGGCGCGGGCATGTCCGGCACCTCGGGCGTGTCGCCCCCCACGAGGTCGGGCGTGGGTGTCGGCGTGGGCACGGCCGGCTGGCTGAGCGGCGGGATGTCCATGGCGGTCACGATGTCCTGGGCGATGCGGCGGAACAGCTCGTACGACGTGATCGACAGCTGCAGGGTCCCCTGCCGCACGACCTTCGGCTTCACGTGGTCCAGGCGCACGGCCACCACGGCCGCGGGGCTGTCGCGACCCACGAAGCCGACGAACGAGAAGTCGTAGGTGTCGGGCACCCAGGCACGCGCCTTGGCATCCCAGATCTGCGCCGTGCCGGTCTTGCCGCCGACGGTGTAGCCGGGCAGGGTCGTGCCGGCCCGGTAGTAGGGCACGCTCGTCACGACGTGGATCATCAGCTGCCGCAGCTCCGCCGACAGGTTGGTGCTGATGACCTGTGCGCCGGGCGTGCGCGGGATGTCCTGTCCGGCCACGCTCTCGACGACGTGTGGCGTCACTCGGAAGCCCCCGTTGACCATGGTGCTGTACGAGCTGGCGAGCTGGAGCGGGGTCACCGCGACGCCCTGGCCGAAGCTGCGGTTGGCCAGGTCGATGGCGGCCCACGGCGAGACCGCCGGATCGGCCACCAGGCCCGCCACCTCGTTGGCCACGTCGACGCCGGTCTTGCTGCCGATGCCGAGGTCGTGCCAGGCGGCATACAGCACGCGCGATGCCGCGGCCGTGCTCTTGCCCAGCCCGAATGCGGTCCTGGCTGCCACCACGTTGCGCGAGTAGGCGATGCCGTCCTCGAAGCGCATCCAGCCCATGGCGTGCTTGTCAGCGTCGTAGACCGCTTGCCGCCCGATGCGCAGCATGCCCGTGTCGCGGACGCGCGTGGTCGGCGTGACCGTGCCAGCGCGATAGGCGGCTGTGGCCGTGAACATCTTCATCACCGACCCCGGCTCGTAGACGGAGCTCACGATCGGGTCCACGAAGCGGCTCTCGTTGGTCGTGGCGACCTGCTGGTAGGCGTTCGCGTCGTACGCTGGCACCGAGGCCCAGGCGAGCACGGCGCCGGTGGCCGGATCGAGCACCACGGCGCTGGCCGACGCGGCCTTGTCGGCCACCCACGCGGCGTAGAGCTCCTTCTCCAGCGCCAGCTGCAGGCTGGCGTCGATCGTCAGGCGCAGGTCCGAGCCGGGCTGGCCCGGGTCGATCACGGTCTGCGAGTCGGCCATGGGCCGCCCGGCCGCGTCCCGCAGGCCGCTGACGACCTGCGGTCGACCGGCGAGGATGTCGTCGTACTGCTGCTCCACGCCGTACTGGCCGGCGCCGGCGTCGTTGACGAAGCCCAGCAGCTGGCTGGCCAGGGTGGTGCCGGGCGCGCCGCCGGGGTCCGGGTAGACGCGCAGGGGCTGCGGCTCCAGCTGCAGCTGGGTGAAGGTGCCGTCGCCGAGCCCGTCGCGGATGGCCTCGCTCTGCGCGTCGGTCAGGTCGTGGGCCACGACCGCGTATGCGGCGCTGCCGCTGAGCGTCGCCTGCAGCTGCGCGGTGCCCGCGGCGTCGAGTCCCAGGATGCCCGCCAGCCTGGTCGCCATGGGCCGTCCCCCACCGGCGGGGATCTCGGCCGGGTACGCCACCAGGCGATCGCGATAGGCCGTGGTGGCCAGCAGGTTGCCCCGCCGGTCGTAGATCGCGCCGCGCTGCACGGGCGCGGTCTCGCGCGTCTCCAGCTGTGCCGAGGCCATGCCGGTCAGCTCCCCCGAGCGGGCCACGGCCCAGTAGGCGTGGCGGACCAGCAACGCGCCGGCCACCAGCAGGAAGACGGCCAGCAGGGCCACCAGGCGGAGGCGGCGATCCGTTCGCCCGAGCATCACGCGATCAGCGTCCCGTCAGGCGCAGGGGGTCTCCGAGCCGATCGAGGCCCGCGGATTGGGCCTCGCGCACGATGGCCGGCTCGCCGCCCCACTGCGCGACCTCGCCCTGCAGCGAGCTGATCAGTCGGTCGAGGCGCTGCCCCTCGTCGCTGAGGCGGTCGATGTCGTAGCTGGCGGTGGCCACGCCGATCGTCTGCGTGAGGTAGAAGAGGCCCAGCAGGAAGGCGATCAGGATGCCCGCCAGGCTGAGGCCGACGCGATTGGTGGAACGCCGCGCGCGTCGTCGGGTCGGTTGGCGGCGCCGCGAGACGGTCGCGGGAGCGCTGCGCGTGGCCTGCACGACGGCCATCAGCCGCGTCCCTGGGCCCAGCGCCAGCCCTGCCGCGCGAAGAGATGGCCGAACTGCAGGCCGACCCCCTCATCGATCTCGCCCAGGGCATCGAGGGCCTCGAAGCCCGAGCCCAGCGGCTCGGCGTCGTCGCCGGCGTCGAACAGCCGGCCGTCGGCCTGCGGCCGCTCCTTCAGCTCGTGCTGACGGCGCCCGTAGGAACGTCGACGGCTCTTCTGGTGACGGCTCATCCCTTCCTCCTTGCGTTACGCGGCGACACGTTCGGCGGCCCGCAGGCGAGCGCTGCGGGAGCGGGGGTTGGCGGCGACCTCCCCGGCGGTGGGGCGACCGGGAGCCGGGCCCACCGGGCGCAGGCGCGGCGTGTGGCCGCAGACGCACACCGGGACCTCGGGCGGGCAGACGCAGCCGCGGCGCTCCGCGGCCACGAAGCGCTTGACGATGCGGTCCTCGAGGGAGTGGTAGCTGAGCACGGCCAGGCGCCCGCCGGGGCGCAGCAGGTCCAGCGCCGCGGCGAGTGCCACGGGGAGGGTCTCCAGCTCCTCGTTGACGGCGATGCGCAGGGCCTGGAACGTGCGCGTTGCAGGGTGCAGGCGGGCGCGGCCGCGGGCGGCCGGCGTGCGCGGGACGGCACGCTCCACGACGTCGGCCAGCTGGCGTGCCGTCAGGAGCGGCGCCGCGGCGCGTTCGCGCACGATGGCCCGCGCGATGCGCCGCGCGTGGGGTTCCTCTCCGTACTGCCGCAGGAGCCGCTCCAGCGCCGTCGCGTCGAGCGTCGAGACGAGCTCGCTGGCGGGCCGTCCCCGCGAGGGGTCGAACCGCAGGTCGAGGGGACCATCGGCGCGGAAGGAGAACCCCCGGGCCGTATCGGCCAGCTGGTGGGAGCTCAGGCCGAGGTCGAGGAGGACGCCGTCGACGCTGCCGAAGCCGGCGGCCGGGGCCACCTCGGCCAGCCGCGCGAAGTTGGCCTGGCGCAGCGTGACCCGCCGGCCGTAGGGGGCCAGGCGACGGCGGGTGCGGGCGATCGCCGCCGGGTCGGCATCGAGACCGAGGAGTCGCCCATCCGGGGCGTTGGCCTCCAGGATCCGGACGGCGTGCCCACCGCCGCCGACGGTCGCATCGACCAGGAAGCTGCCCGCGACGGGCGAGAGAGCCGCCATGACTTCCTCCACCATCACGGGCAGGTGCCCTTCGCTTCGGTCCTCGACCACCGACATGCGGATCCGTCCGGATCCCGGAGATGCGCGCTAGATGCCCAGGCCCTGGAGGTGCTCGGCGAGGACATCGGGCGAGGTCATCGCCGCGCTGTACTCGGCCCACCGGGCGGGGGCCCACAGCTCGATGTGATCGCGCGAGCCGACCACCACGACCTCCCCCTCGAGCCCTGCCCACTCCCGCAGGCCGGACGGCACCACCACCCGGCCCTGGCCGTCGAGTTCGACCTCGAAGGCCCCGGAGAAGACGAAGCGCGAGAAGGTGCGGGCGCCAGCGTCCGTGACCGGCTTGGCCGCCACGCGGTCGGCCAGGTCCTCGAAGTCACGCCGCGGGAACAGCCCCACGCAGCCGTCGATCCAGCGGGAGACGTAGGCCCCACCGTCGAGCCGGGCACGGAAGCGCGCCGGGACGGCGATGCGCCCCTTCGTGTCGACCGTGTGGCGGTACTCGCCGGTGAACACCTGCCGCCGCGAACCTCGCTGCCGGGTCGGAGCGCGTTCGTCGCCTGGACCCAGGACACGCCCCACTGGCGGGACGGCCGCTGCTCAGCCAGGCAGCCGATTCACCCCTAGTCCCCACTTTGTGCCACTTTGGGCCACGTGGCCCGCATCATACACCGCGGACCACCCCCGTCAACGGGGTTTCGCGCGACGCGCGTGGGAAAGCGGTACCAGCGCGACCGGCCGTTGGTCCCGGCCCGGGAGGCCGCGCGGGAACTCAGCCCGAAGCTGCCGTCGGGCCGACCGCGGCCAGGCGCTGAGGGACCTTGTGCCGCCCCGACGAGAGCCGCACACTGGCCACGTGACGGTCCTCGAGGAGTACCTGGCGCGCACGCCCCGATCGCGGGCGCTCTTCGAGCGCGCCGCTCGTTCGCTGCCCGGCGGCTCGACGCGCACCACCGTGTACGGGGCCCCCTACCCGCCCTACCTGGTGGAGGGCGATGGCCTCCGCGTGCGCGACGTGGACGGCAACGAGTACCGCGACTTCCTGGGCAACTACACGGCGCTGATCCTGGGCCACGCCCATCCGGCGGTGGTCGCCGCGGTGACCGCCCAGGTGCGCCGCGGCTCGGCCTTTGGGGCGCCGACCGAGGTGGAGGTGGAGCTGGCCGAGGAGCTCCGCCGGCGCCTGCCGTCGCTCGAGCGGCTGCGCTTCACCGCCTCGGGCACCGAGGCCACCATGTTCGCCATGCGTGCGGCTCGTGCCTTTACCGGCCGGGACCTGGTGGCGCGCTTCGAGCGGGCCTATCACGGCACCCACGATGTGGCCGTGGCCGGCACGCCCGGGGTGCCACTGGCGCTCCGCGGGTCGGTCGTCGAGCTGCCCTGGGGCGACCACGATGGCGTGACACGAGCGCTGGCCGGCCGCGAGCGCGATGTGGCGGCCATCATCATCGAGCCGGTGCAGGGGGCCGGCGGCATCCGCGCCGCCGAGCCGGCCTTCCTGGCCTACCTGCGCGAGCTGGCCGATCGCAGCGGGGCACTCCTGATCTTCGACGAGATCATCAGCTTCCGCGTCGGGCCGGGCGGCGTCCAGGAGCGAGTCGGGGTGCGCCCTGACCTGACCACGCTGGGCAAGATCATCGGCGGCGGCTACCCGCTGGCGGCATTCGGCGGCCGCGCCGCCGTGATGGAGCAGTTCGACGCACGCCGGGGAGGCGGCCTCAGCCACGGCGGCACCTACAACGGCGCGCCGGTCGCGGCAGCGGCCGGCCTGGCCACGCTGGGCGAGCTGACGCCAACGCGCTACCTCGAGCTGGACCGGCGAGGCGCCCGACTGCGCGAGGCGGTCGTGCGGGGCTTCGGCGCAGGCTCAGGCGGCTCGCGCATCGAGGGCGTGGCCTCGCTCTT
>DATHCS010000064.1:0-3282 GCA_035319405.1 Candidatus Dormiibacterota bacterium
GATCCTGGCCGGCGCGGTGCTCTCGATCTGCCTCGCCATCGGAGCGGACATCCTGTTCGTCGGCGTCCAGCGTCGCGCCACCCCGTGGGCACGCGCTCGGGCGCGCGGGAGCGCGGCATGAGCCTCATCGAGGCGACCATCGCCTGGTTCACCAACCCGGCCAACTGGGAGGGCCCCGACGGCATCCCGGCCCGCATGGTCGAGCAGATCGCGATCTCGGGCCTCTCGCTGCTCATCGCCGCCCTCATCGCCCTGCCGATCGGGCTGTACGTGGGCCACACGCGGCGCGGGGCCACGCTGGCCGTCAACCTCGCCAACATCGGCCGTGCGTTGCCATCCCTCGCCGTGATCGGCATCGTCCTGCCCATCACGGCGGCCATCGACCCGGAGCTGGGCTTCAAGCTCTATCCGCTCGTGATCGCCATGGTCGTCCTGGCCGTGCCGCCCATCCTCGTCAACACCTACACGGGCATCTCCGGGGTCGAGCCGGAGCTCGTCGAGGCGGCACGCGGCCTGGGCCTGCGCGAGGGACAGATCCTGCGTCGCGTCGAGATCCCGCTCGGCCTGCCCGTCATCCTGGCCGGACTGCGGACCGGCGCCGTGCAGATCGTGGCCACGGCGACCCTGGGCGCCATCTTCGGCCTCGGCGGCCTGGGCCGTTTCCTGGTCGACGGCGTGGCCCAGCAGGACGTTGGCCAGACGATGGGCGGGGTGATCCTGGTGGCGGGCCTGGCGCTCGCGGTGGACGGCCTGTTCGCGCTCCTGCAGCGCGTCACCACGTCGCCGGGCATCCGGGCCCAGGGCCCGGTTGGCGGCGCCACGCCAGCGGCGGCGAGCGCGCCAGGGGTGGTGTCCCCCGGCAACGCGGCCTGACCATTCCCCGCTAGCCGGTTCGGCGGCCTGGGACTATAGTGCCGGGCCTGCGCGGCTGAAGTCCCGCCGCGAAGAGTAGGAGGAACCCAATGCGGCCATCCCGCATGCTCGCCCTCGGGGCGTCGCTGCTGGTGCTCGCCGGCGCCTGCACGACGGGTGGGGGCAGCACCCCGACGCCGTCCGAAGCGGCCACGGCTACACCGACCCAGGCGGCCACGGCGAGCCCCACCACGCCCCCGCCCACCATCAAGATCGGCTCCGTCGGCTTCTACGAGGCCAAGATCGTGGCCGAGATCTACGGCCAGCAGCTCGAGGCCAACGGCTACACCGTCGATCGGGCCGGCATCGGCCTCGGCACGCGCGACGTGCTGCTGCCCGCCCTGGAGAGCGGCCAGATCGACCTGCAACCCGAGTACATCGGCAGTGGCCTGGCCCACTACGAGCCGGGCAAGCAGACCGGCGATCCCAAGGCCAACCAGACCGAGCTGCAGAACGTGCTGAACGGCAAGGGCGGCGGGATCACCGTGCTCGACTACTCGCCCGGCTTCGATCAGAACGCGTTCGTGGTGCGCAAGGACACGGCCGACTCGCTCAGCCTCACCAAGATGAGCGACACGACCGCCGTCCAGGACCAACTCAAGTGGGGCCTGGCCACCGACTGCAAGACCAACCCGGTCTGCGCGGCCGCCCTCAAGACCGCCTACGGGCTGCAGCCCAAGAGCGTGACCTACCTGAGCGCCTGCGACACGCCCATGGCCCAGGCCCTGTTGGCCAAGACCGTGGACGTGGCCGAGCTCTGCTCGACGCAGCCCGACATCGTCAAGAACGGCTGGGTCGTCCTGCAGGATGACAAGCAGACCCAGCCCGCTGACAACCTCTCGCCGCTCGTGCGCAACGACTACCTGGCCAAGCTCGGCGACAAGGCGGCCTTCGAGAAGCTGCTCAACGACGTCTCCGCCAAGCTGACCACCGATGGCCTGACCCAGATGGGCGCCGCCTTCACCTTCGACAAGAAGGACATCAAGGACATCGCCCACCAGTGGCTGGTCGATAACGGGTTCGTCAAGGCTTCCTGAACGATCCGCGCCGCTGCTGGCGCGAGGTCACAGATCGAACGAACGAGACGGTCGCCGGTCCCGGCGGCCGTCTCGCCGTATCCGGCCGCGTCGTGGCAGGCTAGGGGTATGCACGCCGCATCGGACTTCCCGGGCGGGCTGGAGCGCCTGCAGCTCGCCGACTGGCGCCGTCGCGTGGCCGAGCTGTGGGCCGCGTGGCGGACCGACTCGCGCCGCGACCCGACAGCCGCGACGGCCGCCTTCCGGGCGGCCAAGGACGCCCTCTTCCGTGAGCATCCGCAGTCGCCACTGCCGCCCCGGGCGCGCGCCGCCTTCGCCGGGCTCGCCTACTGGCCGTACGACCCGGCATGGCGCATGACGTTGCGGCTCGAGCCGCAACCGCCGGCGACGGGGCCGTCCGGTCTGTCGCTCGACCCAGTGCCTGCCCTCGGTGCGGGGCTGGAGGCCGTCGCGCTGCCCAACTCGGGCAGCGAGGCGATCGCCTTCCAGCCCATCGGCACCGTGGCCCTCGACGGCCCGCTGGCGGGCGAGCAGCTGACCGTCTTCTGGATCGGCGGCTATGGCGGCGGGCTCTTCCTGCCCTTCCGCGACGCCACCTCCGGCGCCGAGACGTACGGCGCCGGACGCTACCTCCTGGACACCATCAAGAGCGCGGACCACGGAGGCGACGCCGCGCGAGGCGAGCTGCTGCTGGACTTCAACATGGCGTACCACCCCAGCTGCGCCTACGACCCGCGCTGGAGCTGCCCGCTGGCGCCGCCCGAGAGCCGGCTCTTCCCGCCCGTGCGGGTCGGCGAGCGCCTGACCTGAGCCGGCCGGCGTTGCCCTGGACCACGCAGCGCCGTGCACGACCAGGACCAACGTACTGCCGCCCGCCGGTACCCCCGACGTGGGGAACGAGACGCTCCCGGCGAGCGATGATGCGACTCCGAACGGGCCCAGGCACCGGCATGCCGACCTGCCCCTATCAGAAGGACGATCGTGCGCTGGCTCAATCGAGGCTCACAGGGCGAAGAACGGCTCCTGTGGTCGCGTGACGAGCGCTTCGTCGCGCAGGTCGCCACGCGCGTTCCGCACGGCACGCACATCGTGATCGCCTCCGGCGCCGTGCTCATCGGCACGGGCGACGAGATGGCCGATGCGGTGGTCTCCGCACTCGCCGGCCCGGTGGACTACGGGCTCATCGCGCTCGACCCCCTGATGCCGCCCGTGGAGCGGTACCTGACGGGCCTGGCGGACGCGGTCCAGCAGTCGGGCATCGCCTACCGCGTGGGCATGCTCACCTCGCCGATCAGCGCCTACCACAAGGTGATGGACGCCTTCCTGGCCCTCG
>DATHCS010000065.1:0-7312 GCA_035319405.1 Candidatus Dormiibacterota bacterium
GAGGAGCCAACGATGAACATCCTTCGCCTGAGCCGGGGACCCGTGCTCATGTTCACGATGCTGGCCCTGCTCACCGGGCTCGTCTATCCCCTGGTGATGACCGCGTTCGCGCAGGTCGCGCTTCCGGGCCAGGCCAACGGCTCGCTGATCACGGTCGACGGGAACGTCGTCGGCTCGATCCTCATCGGCCAGTCCTTCAGCGACCCGAAGTACTTCTGGGGCCGCCCGTCGGCGGCCGGCAAGGACGGCTACGACGCCAACGGCTCGGGCGGCTCGAACCTCGCGCCCACCAACCAGGCCCTCATCCAGCAGGTCACCGATACCCTCGCAGCCCTGGAGGCGGCCAACAACACGACCTCGATCCCGGTCGACCTGGTGACCACCTCCGGGTCGGGGCTCGACCCCCAGATCAGCCCCGCCGCGGCCGACGTCCAGGTGGCTCGCGTTGCGCAGGCCCGCGGCATCGGCGACGATGTGGTGCGCGCCGCCGTGGCGCGCCACACGGAGGGGAGTTGGCTGGGATTCGTGGGCGAGCCACGGGTGAACGTGCTGGCGCTGAACCTCGATCTCGACGGGATCAGCGTGAAGTGACCGATCCGCACGAGCCGGTGCGTCCCGACCCTGACGCACTGCTCGCCCGGATCACCTCGGACGCAGGGATCGGCTCCCGCGGGCGCCTGCGTGTCTACATCGGCATGGCTCCCGGCGTGGGCAAGACGTACGCCGCCCTCGAGGAGGCGCATCGGCGGCTCGAACGGGGCACCGACCTCGTCGTGGGCTTCATCGAGCCGCACGGCCGCCCCCACACCGCGGCGCTCCTGGACGGGCTGGAGATCATCCCGCGGCGTCACCTCGAGCACCGCGGCGTCACCGTCGACGAGCTGGACGCCGACGCGGTGATCGCCCGTCACCCGCGCGTGGCGGTCATCGACGAGCTGGCCCACACCAACGTGCCGGGCTCCGAGAACGAGAAGCGCTGGCAGGACGTCGAGCGCATTCGGGACGCCGGCATCGACGTCATCAGCACCCTCAACGTGCAGCACCTCGAATCGCTGGCCGACGCGGTCGAGACGATCACCGGGGCGCCGGTGCGGGAGCGCCTGCCCGACGCCCTCCTCGATGGGGCGGACGAGATCGAGCTGGTGGACATGAGCCCCCGTGCCCTGCGCGCTCGCATGCGCCACGGCAACGTCTACCCGCCCGAGCAGACCGCCGTGGCCCTCGAGCGGTTCTTCACCGAACCAAACCTGACCGCCCTGCGCGAGCTCTCGCTGCGCCGGGTCGCTCAGCAGGTGGACACGCAGCTGCAGCGGATCCAGCCACCGGTGCCGGGCCACGAACCATGGCCGGTGACCGATCGCGTGATGGTCGTGCTCGATGGCAGCCCAGGCAACCGCGAGGCGGTACGGCGCGCGGCGACCCTCGCGGCGGCGTTGCGCGGCCAGTTCCTGGCTGCCATGATCGAGGCAGGTGATGGGGGGACCAGCCCGCGCCACGTCCAGCAGGCGACCCGCCAGGCGATGGACGACGCGGTGGATCTCGGCGCGACGGTCGTGCGGGCCGAGGCGTCGGATGTATGGGAGGGGGTCATCCACCTCGCTCAGGAGCGCCAGGTGACGCAACTCGTGATGAGCCGGCCCGAGGTCGGGACGATGGCGCGTGCGCTGGGGCGAGATCCGGTCGATCGACTGCTCGCAGCCCTGCCCGGGCTCGGCTTGCACCTCGTCAGCCCGCATCCACGATGACCGCCTCGCTGCGGCCGCAGCGAGGCCGGAAGCCCGGCGATCGGCGGGTCAGGGTCGAGGCCCCCCATCGGCGCTACTTCCGCTACACCGCACCCGGCACGCTCGAAGCGCGCGCCAGCGCCGAGGCGCCGCTGACCCGTGGCGGACGGGTGCTGGCCGCCGTCCGGGCGGTCGTCTTCGGGCGACCGTTGCCGGTCGCCGCCGACATCACCGAGCGCCTGCCCAAGTGGAAGGCGCTGGCGGTCTTCTCGAGCGACGTGATGTCCTCGGTGGCGTACGCCACGGAGGCCTCGCTCTTCACGCTGCTGGTGGCCGGCACGGCCGTCTTCTGGCTGGTGGTGCCGATCTCCGGGCTGATCGTCGGCCTGCTGATCCTGGTCACCTTCTCCTACCGCCAGACGATCAAGGCCTACCCGGGCGGCGGCGGCAGCTACATCGTGGCGCGAGCCAACCTCGGCGTGCTGCCGGGCCTCGTCGGGGCGGCGGCGCTGCTGGTGGACTACGTGCTAACCGTGGCGGTGAGCGTCTCCGCGGGCGTGCTGGCCCTGGCCTCGGCCTTCCCCGGATTGCAGGCGATCCAGGTCGAGCTGATCGTGGTCTCGATCCTCGTCGTGATGGCCATCAACCTGCGCGGCATCCGCGAGAGCGGCACGATCTTCGCCGTGCCCACCTATGCCTTCGTGGCGGGGGCGCTCATCTTGGTCGCCGTGGGGCTGTTGCAGACCCTGACGGGTTCGCCACCGCACGTCAGCGGAGTCCCGGCCGCGGTACCCGGGGTCGAGAGCCTGACCCTGCTGCTGGTGCTGCGTGCCTTCGCCGACGGCTCCTCGGCGATGACCGGCACGGAGGCGGTCGCCAACGGCGTGCCCGCATTCAAGCCGGTCGAGTGGCGAAATGCCCGCACGACCATGGCGGTCATGGCCACGTTGCTGGCGGTGATGTTCCTGGGCATCTCCTACCTGGCCCTGATCAGCGGCGCCATCCCCGGCGCGAACGGGGGCGAGTCCGTGCTCTCGCAGGTCACCCGCGCGGTGTTCGGCCGGGGCGCCTTTTACTACGTCTTCCAGCTCGCCACGATGGGCATCCTGATCCTCGCTGCCAACACCAGCTTCGCCGACTTCCCGCGCCTCTCCTCGATCCTCGCGCGTGACGGCTTCATGCCCCGCCAGTTCGCCTTCCGCGGGGAGCGACTGGCCTTCAATGCCGGCATCGTCGCCCTGGCGCTCGTCTCGATCGTGCTCGTCGTCGCCTTCAACGGGCGCGTGGAGGCGCTCATCCCGCTCTATGCGATCGGCGTGTTCACGGCCTTCACGCTCTCGCAGTCGGGCATGGTGCGCCACTGGTTCAAGGAGCGTGGCCCGGGTTGGCGGCGCAGCGCCCTCATCAACGGCGTCGGCGCGGTCGCGACCGCGATCGTGACGGTCATCTTCGCCATCGCCAAGTTCGCGCTCGGCGCCTGGATCGTCATCGTCATCGTGCCCATCCTGGTGGCGGTGATGCTGTTCATCCAGCGGGCCTACCGCGACGAGGCGCGCGGCATCGAGGTCCGCCAGGAGGCGGTCATCAGCCGACCGCGTCGTCCGCAGCGCGTGATCGTGGCCGCGCCGGCGCTGAACCGTGCGGTCGTGCAGGCCATCAAGGTGGGCCAGACGATGGCGCCCGAGGTCAACGTGGTCCACGTGACCTCGAACGTCGAGGACGGGGAGCGAGTGCGTGAGCAGATCGAGCGGCAGATCCCCAACGTCCCGGTGACGATCGTCGAATCCCCCTACCGCACCCTCGTGCGTCCGTTCGTACGCTACCTGGAGGTCCTCCAGATGGAGTTCCCCGGGGAGGTGCTCATCGTGCTCATCCCCGAGCACGTGCCGCGCCACTGGTGGGAACGCGTGCTGTACAACCAGAACGCCCACCGCCTGCGTGCCGCGCTCGTCGGCCGCAAGGACCTCGTGGTGCTCGATGTGCCGTACCGGCGCGAGGCGCCCGCCGACCCCTAGCTCCGGACGGGCACGAAGCTGGCCCGCACCGCCGCGATGGCCAGGTCGATCCCCTCGGTCCAGGGCTCGCCGTGGCCCGGCAGCACCAGTGACGCGTCGAGCCCGCCCAGGCGGCTGAGCGAGCCGAGCGCCTGCTCGGGATCGGCCGAGAAGGGCGCGATCATGGGGCCGCGGGCGCCGCTCAGGACGCTGTACGTCGCCAGCGCGTCGCCGACGAAGAGCGCCCCATGGCCCGGGACGAGGAGCGCGGCGCACCCCGGCGTGTGGCCCGGGACGTGGATGACGCGGGGCGAGCCGGGCAGATCGAGCGTGGCGCCGTCGCCGAACGTGATGACCTCTTTGATGGGGATCGCCCTCAGGCCGCCCCGACGCAGTCCATAGAGCAGGAAGCTCAGCGTCGGCCCGACGCTCCACTTGCCCCAGCCTCTCGATGGGTTGGGGACCTCGCCGCGTGCCAGCGCTGCGTCCGCCTCGTGGATCTCCACGGGCACGTCGCGCTCGCTGCGCAACCGTTCGGCGAAGCCCACGTGGTCGGAGTGGCCGTGGGTCAACACCACGGCGCGCACGTCGCCAAGCGAGCGGCCCATCGCCGCGAGCTCGCCCGGCACCTCGCGCCAGTGGCCCGGCATGCCCGCGTCGATGATCGTGACGGCGCCCGCCTCCTCGAGGAGGTAGACGTTGGCGATGCCGCCACCGATCCGCCGCAGCCCCGGAGCCAGCTCCATGCGCCGATTGTACGGGCCAGGGCAGCCGGGACGGTTGCTACCATTCACCGCAGCGGCAACGCACGGACCCGCGCCAGTCCCGTGCTCCCTCCGACCCCGGGAGAGCCATGGAACACGAGCCGGTCATCGTCTCGACCATCGCCATCGGCCTGACGGCCGCGTTCATCGGGGGCCTGATCGCGCGACGGCTGCGCCTGCCGACGATCGTGGGCTACCTCGTGGCCGGTGTCGCGGTGGGGCCGTTCACGCCTGGTCTGCGCGCCGACCCGACCGTCGCCGGCCAGCTGGCCGAGATCGGCGTGATCCTGCTGATGTTCGGCGTCGGCGTCCACTTCTCGCTGAACGACCTGCTGAGCGTGCGTGCCGTGGCCGTGCCCGGGGCGCTGGGCAAGACCTTCGTGGCCACGCTGCTCGGCGTGCTGCTCGGCCTGGCCATGGGCTGGAGCCTGGGCGGCGCCATCGTGCTGGGCTTCGCCGTCTCGGTGGCGAGCACGGTCGTGCTGCTGCGAGCGCTGGGCGATCGTCGCGAGCTGGAGTCGCCGCAGGGCCGCGTGGCCGTGGGCTGGGTCGTCGTGGAGGACATCTTCACGGTGGTGGTGCTCGTGCTGCTGCCGACGATCGCACCGCTCCTCGGTGGCTCCAGCGCCGGCGCCGGGACGCTGGGGCCCGCCGCCGAGCTGGTCATCGCGCTGGCCAAGGCGGCCGTCTTCGCGGCGCTCATGTTCGTGGTTGGGGCGCGCTTCGTGCCCTGGCTGCTGACCCAGGTCGCCCGCGAGGGCTCGCGCGAGCTCTTCACGCTGGCGGTGCTGGCGGTCGCCGTCGGCCTGGCCGTCGTCGCCTCGGTCGTCTTCGGCGTCTCGTTCGCGCTCGGCGCCTTCCTGGCCGGGGCCATCGTGGCCGAATCCGACCTGAGCCACCAGGTGGCGGCCGACGCGCTGCCGCTGCGCGATGCCTTCGCGGTGCTGTTCTTCGTCTCCGTGGGTATGCTCCTCGACCCTGCCTACCTGGTCCAGCAGCCGTTGACGATCGTGGCCCTGCTGGCGGTCGTGGTGCTGGCCAAGGCCGTGCTGGCCTTCGTGTTCGTGACCATCCTCGGCCAGCCCATCCGCACGGCGCTGACGGTGGGCGCCGGCAACGCCCAGATCGGCGAGTTCTCGTTCGTGGTGGCCACCGCCGGGCTGAGCCTCGGGCTGCTGCCGGCCGGCGGGCTGGACCTCATCGTGGCCGGGGCGATCTTCTCCATCACGCTCAACCCGCTGCTCTTCCGCGCGGTCGATCCCCTCGGCGCCTGGCTGCGCCGCAGCGGCCTTGCGGCGGCCGTGCTCGAACGCCGCGCGCATCCGCTGTCGCGGCCGCCTGCGGTCGAAGCGGCCGGGCTCCGGGCGCACGCCATCATCTGTGGCTACGGGCGGGTCGGACGCATGATCGGGAGCGCGCTCGAGCGCCGCGGTTTCCGCTATGCCGTCATCAGCGAGGACCGGCGCGCCGTCGAGGAGTTGCGGGCTCGAGGCGTGCTGGCCTTCTACGGCGACGCCTCGAACCCCGAGCTGCTGGAGCTGGCCGGCGCGAGGGAGGCGCGGCTGCTGATCGTGGCCATCGGCGACGTCCAGGCGACCCGCCTGATCGTGGAGCGCGGCCGCGAGGCCAACCCGCGCATCGAGATGGTCGTGCGCACCCACAGCGACCGTGAGGCGACCCGTCTGCGGGGGGCGGGCAGCACCGTGCAGACCGTCCACGGCGAGCGCGAGCTGGCCGTGCAGATGGCGCGTTACTCGCTGCGCCGCTTCGGGGTCAGCGCGGTCGAGGCGGAGGCCATCGCGCAGGGCCTCCGCTCACGAGGCGGCGGTGAGGTGATCGAGCCGTCAGCGCGTGGTGGCGGCGGCGACTGGCTCGGCCGGATGCGTTTCGGCCGCCGGCACGGATCGATCGGAGCCACCGAAACCGAGCCAAGGCCGGAAGCGGCCGCCCGGCTTGGGCCCGAGGAGGCGTCACCCGAGCCCTGAGCCCGTAGAATCGCGGGGCGCGCCTGTAGCTCAGTGGATAGAGCGGGTGGCTTCGGACCACCAGGTCGCGGGTTCGAATCCTGCCGGGCGCGCCAACCCCTCTCATTCCCGCAGCGCGAGCGGCGGGCCGTGCGGCGTCCTGGCCTGGGACGCGATCACTCCGCGTGGTCCGGCGCTGACGTCGTGGCGATGTCGATCTCGTTGCCGGCCGGATCGGCGAGCGTCCAGAAGTTCTCCTCGCGATTGTGGCGCACGATCCGCCCACCCGCGGCGAGTCCCGCCGCGATGCGCGACTCCGCCTCGTCCCAGGGCACCCACACGACGAGGTGGATCGTGCCCGCACCATCGGCGCGCAACTCGTCCATCTCCTCGAACCAGAACGGTGCCAGCCGGCCGTGCGGATCGACCAGGTCCTCGTCCGGGCTGTCCGGCCGTCGGTCGTAGGCGAGCACCCGTTCCCAGAACGGCATGATCGCGCCCCGCTCGGTCGCCCCAGGAATGACCGAGAGGCTCTGGATCGCCGCCGGCTCGGCCGTCAGCCCGAGCCCGCGGGCCGCCGTCGTGATCGCCAGGGCGAGCTCGAGATCGCGCCGCACCAGGCCGTACTCATGACCCTTGAACGCACGGATCAGCACGGTCACGCCGTCAGCGCGGACGTCGATGTCGGGCCCGTCGCGCTCGCCGGCGAGCCCGCCGATCGCATCGACGAACCGGGCGGACAGGCGGAAGGAGTCGGTGCGGAAGAACGCAAAGGCGCCGTCGGGCAACACTCGCCACGCCTCCGCGCCTGCCGCGCCGTGGAACTGCCGCGAGAAGATCCGGTCGGTCATCGCAGTCCTCTACGT
>DATHCS010000066.1:0-3839 GCA_035319405.1 Candidatus Dormiibacterota bacterium
CCGTGGCGGCGCGGGCGACGTCGCGGGCGACCCGCTCGACGCTGCCGAGCGTGGGGCTGAACAGCCAGCCCAGCGAGCCCACGCGGCCGATCCGTTCGAGGGCCCGCCGCAACTCCGGCTGGAAGACGACCACCACCGCCACGACGCCGACCACGGCGCCTGCCTGGAGCACCTGCGAGAGCAGCTGCAGCCCGAAGAACTGCGCCGCGACGTAAACGCCGTAGAGCACGATCACGCCGATCACGAGGCGCACCGCGCGGGTGCCTCGGATGAGGCTGAAGACGCCGTAGATGAGGAGGGCCGTCAGCGCAACATCGATGATCGCGATGGGCTGGATCTCGATGCTGGAGAGCAGGCCGCGGAGCTGGTCGAGCATCTCGGGGGATTGTAGCAGCGGCCTCCGGCCGCCTTCCTCAGGCGGCCGGCTGCGAGGTGCCGCTGCGATCGCCGGCGATCGCAGCGAGGCGCCCGTCGAGGGCGGCGTTGGCGGCGGCCAGCGCCGCCAGCTCGCGGCGGGCAGCCGGGGCTGGCTGGAGGTCGAGCAGGCGGTCGATCAGGACGACCTTCTCGACGGCCCGCTCCCGCCAATTGCGAGCGAAGTAGAGGCGCGCGAGGGCCAGGTGGACGGCCGGCGCATCGGGGCCGACCTCGAGGGCGCGCTGGCAGACCTCGAGCGCCGCCTCGTGCGCCCCGGCGCGAGCATAGGCGTCGCTGGCCAGCACGTAGAGGGCCAGCGCCTCGAGCGTGCGACCGGCATCCCGGGCCGTCTCGGCGTCCTCGAGGAACGCCTCGGGATCGGGATGGGCGAGCGCGACGGGGGGCGTGGAGGCCGGCACGACCTGCGCGGGCAACGCGTCCTCGTCGGCGTCGGGCTCTCCGAGCTCGACCGCGGATGCGGGCGCTTCGGCCGCACCGGGCTCGCTCGGCGCCGGCTCGGCACGCGCATTCGGCTCGGCGGCGACGGCCGCTCCGGACCCGGCGGCCGGCTCGGTGCCCGGCTCCGCCGGGTGGGAAATCCCGACCGCGCCGTCGGCGGTGGTCGCCGCTGCGCCCATCGTCAGCTCATCGAGGCGCCGCCGGCCTCGCTTCGTCTCGTGCAGGTGCAGTGCCCGCTGGAGGGTGGCCACGGCCTCGGGCTCTCGACCGCTCTCGGCCTGCACGTCGGCGAGCCGCTCGAGCACTTCGGCGGCTTCGGGTCGCCGGTCGGCCGCCAGCAGGGCCTCGGCTCGCCCGTTGAGCGCGGCCTCGTCACGCGGCGCCCGTCCGAGCGCCCGGGAATACGCCGCCAACGCGTCGTCGACGTGTCCCTGGCGGAGCAGGACGTTGCCGATGCTGCTGTGTGGCAGGGGCCGATCGGCGGCGATCGCGGCCGCCTCGCGGTAGCGGTCGAGGGCGTCGTCCAGCCGACCCTGCAGGACGGCAACGTGGCCGGCCTTGAGGACCTCCTTGTACCGTTCGAAGATCGGGTCGGGCATCACTTGCCTCGAGCGGGCGCGGCAGGTGCAGCCTAGCGCCGTCCCCGCCTGGCTACCTTGGTACGACCGTTCCCCGTGCGGTGGCCATTGGTCTGGAGCGGGGCCCGCCGGGGCCGTGCGCTAGCGCTTGGTGTACTGCGGCGCCTTGCGGGCGCGCTTGAGGCCGTACTTCTTGCGCTCCTTCATGCGCGGGTCCCGGGACAGCAGCCCGGCCTGCCGGAGGGGCAGTCGGAACGCCTCCGGGTCGGACTCCAGGAGCGCGCGGGCGATGCCGTGGCGGATCGCCCCAGCCTGTCCCTGGTAGCCACCGCCTTCGACCTTGACCATCGCGTTGAACCGCCCCTCGGTGCCCGTGACGCGGAACGGCAGGAGCAGCTCGGCCTGGTCGATGGCGTTACCGAAGTGCTCGTCGAGCGAGCGGCCGTTGATGACGACCTCGCCCTCGCCCGCCATCAGGCGGACCCGGGCGATGCTCGTCTTGCGCCGGCCCGTGCCGTAGAAGTAGGACGTGGCGGTGGTCATCGCGGTCGGGGCCTCCTCAGGCGAGCGGCTCGGGGCGCTGCGCCTCGTGCGGATGCTCGGCGCCGGCGTAGATCTTGAGCTTGCGCAGCTGCTGTGCGCCGAGTCGGTTGCGCGGCAACATGCCCCGCACCGCACGGCGGATGGCCTCCTCGGGTCGACGCGCGAGGAGCTCGCCGAGGGTCTCCTGTTTGAGGCCGTGGGGGTAGTTGCTGTGTCGCGTGTAGACCTTGCTGGTGAGCTTGTCGCTGGTCACGGCGATGTGCGCCGCGTTGATGACGATGACGTGGTCACCCGTGTCGAGGTGCGGCGCGTAGATCGGCTTGTGCTTGCCTTCAAGGATTATGGCCACGCGCGAGGCGAGGCGGCCCAGGGTCTGCCCGGTGGCATCGACCACGAACCAGCGTCGCTCGATCTCGCTCGCGCGGGGCGTATAGGTCTTGGTCGTCACGATGCTCACTTCCCTGTCCTCAGCGCCGGCCGAGGCCGACCCGTCGCAAGCACAGTCCCTGCGGCGGAGCCACGGCTCCCGAGAACGCCCGTCCCGGCGACGCGAGCGCCGCCGCGAGGTCGTCCGCGGTCGCCTCCCCGCGTCCGACGCGGAGGAGTGCGGCCACGATGCTGCGTACCATCTGGCGCAGGAAGGCGTCCCCGATCACGTCGATCGCGATGGTGCGACCCTTCCTGCGGATCCGGATCCGATGCAGGTTCCGGATCGGTTGTCGATGCCGTCCCCCGAAGGCCGAGTAGTCGTGGCGGCCCTCCAGGACCACCGCGGCTGCGGCCATCGCGGGCACGTCCAGTGCCTGCCGCACCCCGAGCGCATAGCGCTCGCGGAGCGGGCTGCGCGGCCCGTTCCAGACGGTGTAGCGGTAGGCACGGTACCGCGCCGCGCGGCGGGGCTGCCAGCCCGGCTCCACTCGCCGCAGCGAGCGGAACGAGACGTCAGCCGGCAGGAGCGCGTCCAGCGCCCTCACCAGCTCCGGCACCGAGAGTCGTCCCGCGACGGTGAAGGCGATGACCTGCCCCGTTGCGTGGACCCCGGCGTCGGTGCGCCCGGCGGCTGCGACCCGGATCCGGCTGCCGCCGGAGACCCGCGCCAGGGCCGCCTCGAGCTCCCCTTGGACCGTCCGGCGGCCAGGTTGCGCCTGGAAGCCGGCAAAGTCCGTGCCGTCGTATTCGACCCGTGCCGCGTAGCGCACGGGGCCGCCCTCTCGGACGGTCATGGCAGTGGCGGACCTAGACGAGCTCGATCTGGACGATCGGAGCGGCGTCACCGTTGCGCGGTCCGAGGCGCACGATGCGCGTGTACCCGGAGGTGCGATCCGCGTAGCGCGGCGCGATCTCCGAGAACAGCTTGTCGACCACGAGCGGCTCTTCCGGCAACTCGGCCACCACGCGGCGGCGAGCGGTCAGGGAGCCGTCCTTGGCCAGGGTGATCATGCGCTCGACGAAGCCGCGGACCTCCTTGGCCCGAGCCTCGGTCGTGCGCACCTGCTCGTAGCGCAGCACCGACACGGTCAGGTTGCGGTAGAGCGCCATGCGCGGGCCGTGCTTGCGGCCCAGCTTGCGCCCGGCGATGCGATGGGCCATCGCTCAGGCGTCCTCCTCCCCGCCGAACGGCTCGTCGCCGTCGACGTCGAGGCCCAGCAGGTCGTCGTCGAGGCTCGACTTGAGGCCGGCCTCCTCGGGCGTGATGAAGCCGCGCATCACGAGGCGCTCCTTCATCTCGTCCAGCGACTTGCGGCCGAAGTTGCGCATGCGCAGCAGATCGTCGTCGGAGAGCTGCAGCAGCTGCCCGACCTTCACGATGTTGTTGCGCTTCAGCGAGTTGTAGGCCCGCAT
>DATHCS010000067.1:0-2931 GCA_035319405.1 Candidatus Dormiibacterota bacterium
GGGCTGCCCTCGCGCGTGGGGGCCTTCTCCACGGTCACGGGGAACTTGTTGTCGGTCCCCTCCATCGTCAGCACGATGTCGACGTAGTCACCGGGCTGGACTAGGGTGCCCACGCCGGTCACCTGGTCGACCTGCACGGCCATCGCGCGGAACCCCTTCTTGAGGTTCTTCAGGATGTCCTGATTGCTGACCTGGCCCGTGACGTTGAAGTCCGAGTCCACGATCACGTCGCCCTGCAGGACGTCCCGCCGCAGCACGAAACCGTTGACGGAAGCGGAATCGGTCACGGCGCCGGCGGGCACCGTGGTCACGTCCACGTCCTTGGTGGTAAGCATCGTCGACGAGTCGATGACGGTGCCCAGGGCCAACGGCGTGAGGGCCACGACGACCTTCTGGGTCGTGGGGTTGTTACCCACGCCTCCGCCGCCACCTCCGCCTCCCCCGCCATTGGCCAGGAGGAAGACGCCGCCGGCCACGATGATGGCCAGGATGATACCGACCAGGATGATGAGTCGGTTGGATCGTTTCAAGGGTCGACTCCCCACGTAGCGGTGTGACAGCTCGCACCACTGTAGCACCGGGCTACAGGCCGGCGATCATACAAATGGGCTAGTACGACTGGCAGGATTTGTCAGGAAATCCGGGGCCAAAACGCAGGTGCCGGTCGGGACGCACCCGGCCGGCACCTGTCTGGTTTCGAGGAGGTTTGACTAGATGGACGTGCCCACCGTCGAAAGGATCGAGCGGATCTGGCTGCCCAGGAAGAGCAGGGCGAGGATGGCGAGCACTGCGATGAGCGCCAGGATGAGGGCGTACTCGGCGAGGCCCTGGCCCTCCTCGCGATCGAGCAGGGACGCCAGCCACGTCTGGAACTGAACGAACTTCGTCATGTCTTGGTTCACCTCCTTTCCACCAAGGCTCCGACCCGGGGGTCGGGCGGGGACCGCAGCATGCTTCAGGGTCCAAGCCGGGTC
Organism: Candidatus Dormiibacterota bacterium; assembly: GCA_035319405.1. GTDB lineage: Bacteria > Chloroflexota > Limnocylindria > Limnocylindrales > CSP1-4 > DASPUH01. The sequence goes on from DATHCS010000067.1 coordinate 975, forward strand.
CACTAGGAATTGCGTACTACGGTTGATCTCGTGGTGCCCGTCGTGCCTGGGGGCCGACCGGGCGGGCAGGGTAGCCGCGGGCGGGCCGCGGCGTCAACGTCGCACTATGCGTAGCGGTGCGTACGGGCGACGCACCTTGGATGCCGCGCCGGTGCGAACGGGTCGCCCGCGTCCGGGACGGCGGTGGGCGGGTCGCCCGGGAGGCGCCATGCCGGGCGCGCCGGGCGATCCGTGGAAGGTCGGTCGGGCCGAGGACTCAGATAACGCTGCCGACGCTGATCCCGATGGTGGAGAGCAGCGTGCGGACCTGTGAGCCGAAGAATGCGACCGCGACGATCGCGAGGACTGCGATGAACGTCAGGATGAGTGCATATTCCGCGAGCCCCTGGCCCTGTTCGCTCTTGAGGAAGCGAACGAGCCGCCGAACCATTGCTCTTCTCCTTTCTGGACCTCCGTGCGAGTTCCGCTGGCCCGCATCCTAGCCAGCAACGGCAGAGAATGAAAGGGGATAGAGGCTAAGAAGATGGTCCCTCTGTGCGTCGTGGCAACGGTGCAGCGGCGCGCCGGAATGCGCGGCCTCGCGGCGGGCGAGAGGTGTCCTGATGGCCCTAGGCGGGAATGGGGCAGCTCGCCTGGACCGCTCGTCCGTCGTCTCCGAGGGTCACGCGGATGCCCGCCGCTGCGGCGCGCGCCTCGATGGCCCGCCAGGCCGACGGCGGAAGGGCGTAGGCCTGGGCGCGGGCCTCGGCGGCCGCCGCGGCGGTCGAGCGGCTGGCGGCGTGTCGCTCCTGGATCATCTCCGCCAGTGCCGGGGGGAGGTCGTCGCGCGGCGTGAGGTCGGGCGGGGGCGGCGACTCGGGCGTGGCCGCGAGCGCCTCGCCAGCGGCGGGTTCGCCTCGCACCTCGGCCCGAACCTCGCGGTCGCCCCACTCGAGGCGGATGGCGACGCGTGCCGGACCGGTCTCCAGGAAGCCCACCAGCGCGTCGTCGACGATGCGGAAGAAGGCGCTCTCCAGCTCGGGCGGCAGGCGCCGATCGGCGCCCAGCGTGTCGAAGTCGATCGGCACCTGGGCCTTGCGGCCGCGGTCGCGTGCGGCGCGCCGCAGGGTGGGCACCAGCCCCAGGTCGTCGAGCACCATCGGGCGCACGTCGAAGATGAAGGTCTTCGTCGCCTCGAGCGTCTGCTGAACCATGTTGATGAGCTGCCCCACCTCGACCTCGGCGCGGGCCGGATCGCTCTGCATGAGGCGCTGCACGATCTGCGCCTGGAGCGTGATGTTGGTAAGGCTCTGGGCGGGGCCGTCGTGCATGGCGCGCGCGATGTCGCGCCGCAGGTCCTCCTGGGCGTCGAGGACGGCGCGCGCAGACGGCGCGGCGGCCTCGGTCAGCGGCGCCTCTTCCGCTTCGCCCTCGGGGGCGGGAGCGGCACCGGGGACCATCGTCGCCACGGCCCCCCCGAGCTCCTGCAGGCGTTGGCGCATGCGCCCGAGAGCCTTCTGCTTGCCCTCCAGCACCTCGATCTGGGACTCCATCAGGGCGGCCCGCCGGGTGGACGCGACCAGGGCCGCTGTCGTCTCCTGGGTCTCTGCGTCCGGCGCGCGCGCCTGCAGCTCGCCGAGGTGCGTCTCCGCCTCACCGCGGCGGGCCTCGTGGCGTGCCGCCTCCTGGCGCGCCTGGCTGATGAGGAGATCGATCTCCTCGAGCTCACGCCCGAGGCGCGCGACCTCGTCCGCCAGTGCCCGGACCAGTTCGGCGGAGGTCGCCTGCGGGCTCACTCAATCCTCGGGGATGCGGATCCAGCCCTGCTTCATGGCGTAGACCACGGCCTGGGTTCGGTCGTTGACGGAGAGCTTGCGCAGGATCGAGCTCATGTGATTCTTGACGGTCTGCTCGCTGATGGAGAGCGCGTAGGCGACCTGCTTGTTGGTCATGCCCTGCGCGATGTTGTCCAGGATCT
>DATHCS010000068.1:0-2624 GCA_035319405.1 Candidatus Dormiibacterota bacterium
GCAAGTTCTCGCGCGACGACGGCCACGAGCTGCCGCCCGGCGTCAACCAGCTGGTGCGGGTCTACGTGGCCCAGAAGCGCAAGATCTCCGAGGGCGACAAGCTGGCGGGCCGCCACGGCAACAAGGGCGTCATCTCGAAGATCCTGCCGGTGGAGGACATGCCCTTCCTGGCCGACGGCACCCCCGTCGACATCATCCTCAACCCCCTGGGCGTGCCCAGCCGCATGAACCTGGGCCAGATCCTGGAGACCCACCTCGGGTGGGCCCTGCACGAGCAGAGCCGCCACAACGGGGACGAGCTGAAGGCTGCAACGGCCGTCTTCGACGGCGCCAGCGAGGAGCAGATCCGCGCCGAGCTGGAGGCCGCCGGCCTGCCCCTGAACGGCAAGACGGTCCTGCGCGACGGCCGCAGCGGCGAGCCCTTCGACCGGGAGATCACGGTGGGCTACATCTACATGCTGAAGCTGCACCACCTGGTGGAGGACAAAATCCACGCCCGCTCGACGGGTCCATACAGCCTCATCACCCAGCAGCCGCTCGGCGGCAAGGCCCAGTTCGGCGGCCAGCGCTTCGGCGAGATGGAGGTCTGGGCGCTCGAGGCCTATGGCGCGGCGAACATCCTGCAGGAGCTGTTGACGGTCAAGTCCGACGATGTCATGGGCCGCGTGCAGACGTACGAAGCCATCGTCAAGGGCGAGGACATCCAGCCCCCCGGTGTGCCCGAGTCCTTCAAGGTGCTCATCAAGGAGCTGCAGAGCCTCGGGCTCAACGTCGAGATCCTGAACGAGAACGAGGAGGAGATCCAGTTCGCCGAGGACGCCTCGGCCTACCCGCTGCCCGACCTCGGCGGCATCAACCTCGCCGGCTTCGAGGACTGATGCCCCAGCGCCGCCCGCCCCGCACCCTTACCGCTTTCGAGGCGCCGTCCCCCGGCCAGGGACGCCGCCGCCCGCACCCGGCTCGCGCCAGGGCCGCCCGCAGCCTGGCGAAGGAGAATGATGCTCGAGGTCAATAACTTCAACGCGATCCGCATCTCGCTGGCTTCCCCCGAGCAGATCCGCGACTGGTCGAAGGGCGAGGTCACCAAGCCCGAGACGATCAACTACCGGACCCTCAAGCCCGAGAAGGACGGCCTCTTCGACGAGCGCATCTTCGGGCCCACTCGGGACTGGGAGTGCTACTGCGGCAAGTACAAGCGGATCCGCTACAAGGGCATCATCTGCGACAAGTGCGGGGTCGAGGTCACGCGCGCCAAGGTTCGTCGCGAGCGCATGGGCCACATCCAGCTGGCCAGCCCCGTCAGCCACATCTGGTACTTCAAGGGCACGCCGAGCCGGCTGGGCATCCTGCTCGACATCAGCCCGCGCAACCTCGAGCGCATCCTCTACTTCGCGCTCTACATCGTGACCTGGGTCGACGAGGACGCCCGCCAGCGCGCCCTGCGCCAGCTCGAGGAAGAGGCCGAGGGCCGCGGCGGCAAGGGTGGCCGCGCGCTGAGCGACCTCGAGGACCAGCTGCGGGCCGACAACCATCGCCGCCGGGACGAGCTGAACGAGGCCCTCGCCGCCCGCCGTGAGGAGCTCGAGGCGCAGCGCGCCACGCGCACCGCCGAGCTGGTCGAGGCGCAGCAGCGCGCCGAGGAAGCCCTCGCGGCGCTGGGCAAGGCCGCGGCCGCCGAGGCCGTCGTTTTCGAGCCGACCGGCGAGGTCGTGGTGGCCGCCGGCGACACGGCTGACAAGGCTGCGCGCACCCGCCTGCAGAAGGCGACCAAGGACGAGGTCGAGCGCGTCAATACCGAGATCCAGGCCATCGAGGCCGAGGAGGCCGCCCGCGTCGCGCGGGAGATCGAGGACATGGACCTGCAGCGCGACGCGGCGCTCGAGGCCGAGCGCGAGCGACTGCGCCAGGAGGCCGAGGGGACCCGGGAAGAGGTCCGGCGCGCGCGAGAGGAGATCGAGCGCCTGCAGTCCGGCCTGATGCTCCCCGAGACCTCACTCGACGGCTGGAACTTCCGCGACCTCGACCGCAAGTACGGCTCAGGCATGCGCACCGGCCGCATCTTCGGAGCGGGCATGGGCGCGGAGGCCATCCGCGAGCTGATCGGGCGCATGGACCTCGAGGGCCTCGCCCGGCAGCTGCACAGCGAGGTGCGGACCTCGTCGGGCCTGCGCCGCAAGAAGGCCATCAAGCGGCTGCGCCTCATCGAGGCCTTCCGCCGAAGCGGCACCAAGCCGGAGTGGATGATCCTCTCGGTCCTGCCGGTCATCCCGCCGGACCTCCGACTGATGGTCCAGCTGGACGGCGGCCGCTTCGCGACCTCCGACCTGAACGACCTCTATCGCCGGGTCATCAACCGCAACAACCGCCTCAAGCGGCTCCTCGAGCTCGGCGCCCCCGAGATCATCATCCGCAACGAGAAGCGGATGCTCCAGGAGGCCTGCGACGCCCTGATCGACAACGGCCGGCGCGGCCGGGCGATCGCGGGCACGGGCAACCACCGCCTCAAGAGCCTGTCGGACATGCTCAAGGGCAAGCAGGGCCGGTTCCGCCAGAACCTGCTCGGCAAGCGCGTGGACTACTCCGGCCGGTCGGTCATCGTCGTCGGCCCGGAGCTCAAGCTCCAC
>DATHCS010000069.1:0-2857 GCA_035319405.1 Candidatus Dormiibacterota bacterium
AGATCCGGGTCGCGGTGGTGGGCGTGGGCAACTGCGCCAGCAGCCTCATCCAGGGCCGCTACTACTACCAGGACGCCCAGGTTGGTGACCCCATCCCGGGCCTGATGCACGTGGACCTTGGCGGCTACCACGTCCGGGACATCGAGTTCGTGGCTGCCTTCGACGTGGACAGGGAGAAGGTGGGCAAGGACCTCTCCGAGGCGATCTACGCACGGCCCAACAACACCTACGTCTTCCAGCAGGTGCCGCATCTCGGTGTGCCCGTCGAGCGAGGCATGACCCACGACGGCCTGGGCAAGTACCTCAGCCAGATCATCGAGAAGGCGCCCGGCCCGACCGCCGACGTGGCCGGCATCCTGCGCGAACGTCGCGTCGACGTGGTCGTCTCGTACCTGCCGGTCGGCTCGGAAGAGGCCACGAAGTGGTACGTCGAGCAGGCCCTACGGGCGGGGGTCGGCTTCGTCAACGCGATCCCCGTCTTCATCGGCCGTGAACCCTACTGGCAGCGCCGCTTCGCCGAGGAGGGGCTGCCTATCATCGGGGACGACATCAAGAGCCAGGTCGGCGCGACGATCAGCCATCGCGTCCTGACGCGCCTCTTCATGGACCGGGGCGTCCGGCTCGATCGGACCTACCAGCTGAACTTCGGCGGCAACACCGACTTCCTCAACATGCTCGAGCGCGAGCGCCTCGAGTCCAAGAAGATCAGCAAGACGAACGCCGTGACCTCGATGCTCGACTACGAGCTCGATCCCGACGACGTCCACGTCGGCCCCTCCGACCACGTCCCCTGGCTGCAGGATCGCAAGTGGTGCTACATCCGCATGGAGGGCACGACGTATGGAGACGTACCGCTCAACGCCGAGCTCAAGCTCGAGGTCTGGGACAGCCCCAACAGCGCTGGCGTGATCACCGACGCCATCCGCTGTCTCAAGCTGGGTCTCGACCGGGGCCTGAAGGGCACGCTCGTGGCGCCCTCGGCGTACTTCATGAAGAGCCCGCCGCTGCAGATCCACGACGACATCGCGCGAGAGCGCGTGGAAGCCTTCATCCGCGGCGAGGACGACGAGACCCTGGTGGGCGTCGAGGAGCCGCGACCGCGCAAGGTGCGCCGCCTGGCGCCGTCCCGGACCAAGGCGGCCGCCCCGTCCGCTCGCTAGTGCGGCGGGCCGCAGCGTGACGGAGCGGAGCGTCTCCTCAGAGGGCCCGGCCCCCGGCGGGGGCGTGGCGTACGCGCCGCATCGACCGCTCCAGCGTGGAGGCCGGCTGCGCCGGGGCCTCTTCCGGACGCAGGAGCGGGCGACGGTCCTCGGCTACCGCTTCGCCTCGTGGCTGCTGGGGGTCGTTCCCGAGGCCATCTCGTGGCCCATCGCCCGCGTCGTCTTCCTGGGCGCCTACGCCCTGTGGCCCGCCAAGCGCCGCATCATCGCGGACAACGCCGCACACGTCCTGGGGGAGCCGCCGCAGTCACGCGCCGTGCGCGAGCTCGCCCGGCGCATCTTCCAGACCTACGCCCGCTACGTCATCGAGTTGATGCGCCTGCCCTCGCGCCCACTCGACGAACCGGCTCGCCTCGTGCGGGCGGATGGCGAGCGCGGCTTCGACGCCTTCGTGCGGCTCTACCAATCCCTGCACGCCGAGGGCCGCGGCATCATCGCCGTCAGCGTGCACATCGGGAGCATCGAGACGTTCGTGGCGGCCTTCGCCCGGCACGGCCTGCCGATCTACGGCCTAGCCGACGACACGGCCTATCCCGAGCTGTACGCGCTGCTGCAGGAGCAGCGCCGTCGCTGGGGCGTGGGCGTCTTCGGCTGGCGAAACATGCGGGCGATCATCAAGGCCCTGCGCGAGGCGGCCATCCTGGGCCTGCTGGTCGACTGGGGGTACCGGGCCGAGGACGTGCCCGTGCGGCTGTTCGGCGGCTGGACCACCCTGCCTGCCGGACCGGCGGTGCTGGCGGCCCGGACGCGGGCGGTCGTCGTGCCCATGGTCTGCCGGCGCCTGCCGGACGGGCACTTCGAGGCCAACTACCTCGACCCCATCGAGGTCCCCGACGATTCGCCCGCGGCTGTGGCGGCGGCCACCCAGGCCCTGGCGGATGCCGTTGAGGGCATGGTGCGCCCGCACCCGGAGCAGTGGTACACGTTCAAACGCATGTGGCCGGCCACGGCGGCGGAGGCCGAGGCCCTGGCGGCTCGCGACGCGCGGGCGCGTGCAGGATCGGCATGAGCGGCGCGAGTGGGTCGCAGCGCCTCGTGGCAGGGGGCGTGGCCGCCGCGAGCTGGCTGGCCTGCCATCTCCCCGGCGACATGGTCGAGCGGCTGTTCGACCTGCTCGGGGCGGCTCACTACCGCTTCAACCCGCGACGGCGGGAGCTGGTGCGCGCCAACCTAGGCCGGGTCTGTGCCGCGCTCGTCGCCGGTGGCCAGGCGACCCCCAAGGTGGCCGCCGCGGCCGCCGACCCGCGCGCGCTCGAGCGCCTCGTGCGGGCCGCCTTCCGCCACCATGGCCGCTACCTCTCGGAGCTGCTGCGCATCCCGGTCATGGACCAGGCGTGGCTGGGGCGGCACTTCGCGGTCGACGACCCGGTGCTCGTGGACGAGGCCTTCGGACGCGTCGACGCAGGGCAGCCGATGATCGTCATCGGCCTGCACTTCGGTGCCGTCGAGGTCCCGGCCGTCTACAGCGCAGGCCGCCTGTCGACAGACGTCGTGGGCCCCATGGAGGCCATCTCGAACCCGGCCCTGCAGGCGTGGATCGTGGCTCAACGCGAGCGTCTCGGGCTGCACGTGATCGCCCCGCCGGAGGCCGCGCCGGCGGAGCTACGGCGGGTGCTCGAGACGGGCGGCGTAGTGGG